>JAHJQH010000023.1 GCA_018819375.1 Nanobdellota archaeon | reverse complement strand
AGGGAGTTTTCGCTGATGGTGACGCCGCAGGCGTGTGGGTGTCCCCCTCCCCTGCCTTCTGTGTTTTTCAGTGCCTGTTTGATTATTGGCTGGAGGTCCTTGGTTTTTGACCTTATGCTGAGTTTTGCTATTTTGTCGTGTGTTTTTGTCCTGCCAATAATGAGGAACTCGTTTTTCAGGAGATAGTTAAGGTGATTGGAGAGCGGGGAAGTGAAGGAATATTTTTTTCCGTGATACAGGAAGATGAATGGCTCCTGCTCATTTTGTTGTGACAGTGCTTGTTTGAGCAGTTCGTCATAATATTTCTTTATTGACTGACACTTGTCATAAATCTGCTTTCCTTCCAATGTTGAGCGGTTGAGTATTTCTTCTGGTTCTTTTATTTTTGTAAGTGCTTTTATGGAGGAGTTCATATCAGTGATTTTTCCTTTTAGTGAGAAATCAAGTGCCGTGATGACCTGTCCGAACTTGCTTTTGAATATGATATCATCGGTGTCATAGCTTTCTTCTGGGAGAAGATGCTTGTATTTTTTTATGAACTCTTTTGGACAGAAATTGTATTTGTCTGAGATGCTTCCTGCTGCTGCAATCCAGATGTCATCTCTTGAGTTCAGCATTTTATGGATTATGTATGAAACTGGCGGTGCAGAACGCAGACCGTAATCTTTTTTTAGGGAAGGATTAAAATATTTTGTCCCCCTGTGGTCTTTTACAGGATGGTGGTCTATCCATATGATTGGCAGGTTGGCATTCTGCCTGAATTCCTCTGATACTTCTGGCTTGTCAAGAATGATGATAAGGTCAGGGCAGTAATCGCGTATCTTTGTCAGAAATGGTTCTGCCTCAACAACAGATTTTCCTTTTACAGGAATTCCTTCCAAACAGGGATATTCTCTCTTCAGCTGGAGGAATGAGCAAAGTCCATCAGGGTCATCGTCAAAAAGAGCAAATGGCCTTATGGAACTTTCTATTTTCTGTTTTATTTGTTTGAGGGTTGTCATCGTTTTATAATAATCTTTTCATCAAGCATTTTTTAAGTGATAATAATGTTCAACCCCATACAAAATGATGTTATGTCTGACTGCCTCTTTTATGACATTGGGTTCTTTTGAATCGTGCATTTTTTTGAATTCTTTTTCTGTAAATATTAGGGTATGGGTTTTTAATGGGAGTAATGATAAGATATCCTCTATTTTTCTTTCAAACTCTTTCTCATTGGATATAAACACCAGATCTATGTCAGAGTGACTGTCTTTCTTATTCTTCGCATAAGAACCAAATAACAAAAGAATAAAAAGCTTTGTATCTATTTTAGCCATAATCTCCTTGTAAGATTGATGGATATTCTTGTTTTTGAAAATCTCATCTTTTCTTTCTTGTTCTGCTTGGAATATCTCAATTCCCGAATAAGAACCATTTAAACTGCATAATAAGCTGCGTCCAATTTTTTCTGTTTTTATGGCTTTTTTATTAATCAGTCTTGTTATGGCTGTGTGTGTTATCCTATAATCTGCCTTTATTTTCTTTGTGATTTCTCTAATGGTCATAGGACTGCCTAGATTGATTAATGCTTTTATGATTTTGATTTCTGTTTTCATTATGTATTTAGGTGCATAATATTATGTATTTAAGTCTTTTGGTGTTTAATTGATTAATTTAAGAATCTGTTCAATCATAACTGATGATTCATCAGCCCTGATTACCAAGATTTTTGTCTTTTTTATCTGCGGAAGCTTGATTTGACTGAGAATCATTTTTCTTATTTTCGGCTCATTTTGTCCTATCCCAGCTGTGAAAATTATTGCATCCACTTTTCCAAGGATTCCATAATATGAGCTGAGCTGTTTTGCAACCTGATATGTGAAGACATTCAGGGCAAGTCTTGCTTGTGGTGAGTCAGAGGATAAGAGGTCTCTTGCATCCTTGCTTATGTTTGACATTCCAAGAAGACCTGATTTCTCATTTAGGAGTTCTTCTATTTCCCTTACAAGGTAACCGTGGCGTGAGAGGAAAAAAATTATCCCTGGGTCTATTGCCCCGCTTCTGGTGCCCATTGGGATTCCATCAAGAGGAGTGAAACCCATTGAGGTATCTACTGGTTTGCTGTTCTTGATTGCTGTTATGCTGCAACCATTTCCGAGATGGCAGGTTATGAGATTTGGGTTTGTTTTTTTGAGAATTTTTTTTGCTTGTTCAAGCATATATCTGTGTGATTCTCCATGGAATCCATAACGCCTTATCTTGTATTTTTCTGCTAATTTTTTTGGTATTGGGTATGTCCTTGAGTGCGCTGGTAAGTCTTTGAAGAAGTTCGTGTCAAAAAGAGCTATTTGCTGTGTTTTCCTGAATTTTTTCCTGCAGTATTTTATTACCTGAAGCTCTGACTTGTTGTGCAGGGGCGCCAATGATGAGAACTCTTCCAGATGAGAGAGAAGTTCTGAAGTTATTTTTGTTGGTTCTGTGATGTCATAGCCGTGCACTATTCTGTGGCCTATCACATCAACTTCCCCTACTTTCCGGAATACTTGGTCTATTGCTTGGGGATAGGTTTGCTGATGTTTTTCCCCTATCCTCTGAATTTCTCCTCTTGTTACAAGATACCTGCCCTTGTATAAATGATATTTTACTGATGAACTTCCAACATTGAGTATTAATATCTTTTTTTGCATTGTGAGATAGATTTCAAAGCAATTCTCCAGTGGTTTTTCCTTTTATCATTGCCGCATTTGCTTCGTCAGTATCCAAGTGAAGGGCTGATTTATGTTCATTCCCCACTCTTGTGATAATTTCGTCTAAGAGCAAAGCCCTTTTTCCCTTAATCATTATTCTTACTTTTTGATTATTTCTTACATTCAGTTCTTTTGCTTCTGCATCAGAGAGGTGGAGATGCCTTTTTGCGACGATTGCTGGTGCCTTGATTTCTCCATTAGGGCCTTTTATGATTATTTTTGGAGTTCCTATAGTGTTTCCTGACATCCTCAAAACTGGTTTGATTCCAAGAGAATAACAGTCCGTGATTGAAACTTCAACTTGGGAGTTTTTTCTTGTTGGCAGTATTATTCTCACATTCTTGAGTGTGGATTTTCTGCCTATCAGGTCAAGAGTCTCTCTTACTGAATATTGTGCTGGCTGCGAGAGTTTTCTTAGTTTATGAAAAGAATATGAATTCCCAAAAAGATTGTCAGCATCTTTTTTTGAAAGATGTATGTGTCTTGCTGAGGTTTCAACTAGAATCCTCTTAGAACTGCTGACCTCTTTTTTTGCGTGCAGATGCTTCAATTTAATCAGATTCCTTTATTATGCCTTCATCTTCTAACTCATTTAGAACTCGCCCTATTAATTTAGGAGGGATATCTAAATCTTCTGATAGGGAAGCTATGCTAATCTTTTTGTGGGTTTTAAGATATTTCTTAATTTTGAATTTTATTGATTTAATCTTTAATCGGTTTAATTCTTCTTTTCCATTTAAGCATAAAGATGCTCCAGAAATATCAGGAAATCTGCTCCCTATCTGAAAAATTCCATTAGTCTGATTTGTTTTGGTTAGATTCATTTTTTCCTTTAACTGTCTTTCTTGATTCCTTTGCTATATTCTCACCGAATTCTTTTAATTCCTTGGCCAATCTCCTTTTTTCTTCTTCTTTACTATCAAAAAGATTAACCATCGACCTTCCAAACTTTCCTGCCCTTAATAACAACTTCAATAATAATGCCTGCTTATCTTCTGGAATTTTATCAATAATATCATTAATTGCATCAGGGTCTTCGTTAAAGTTTCTTATCCTGTCATAATCTTCCTTAAATTCTTTCTGAATCTCTGCTAATAACTCCACAGCCTTCGCAGTATTTGAAAAGTATTCTCCGTAGAACTTGGCAAGCATATCAATAAATTTTATTTTATTACTCTCTTTTTCCATTATCCCTTCCTTATCTTTGAACTGTGTTTGTTCATCTTCATCGTGTTATTACCCTAAATAGGGGTATATGTTTTTAAATTCTTTGGTTTAGGTGGTTTTGTGTTGAATAATGGAGTCTGCACAAAAATCT
>JAHJQH010000022.1 GCA_018819375.1 Nanobdellota archaeon | reverse complement strand
TTATTTCTCTCATCTCATCAAATTTCCGGTTCCCTTTTCTTTTTTCGTATGTTTTCATTTTCTTGCCTCCTTGGTTCTTGAGATTTTGGCAGCATATGCAGGTGGTGTTTTTTCAGGAAATGGTGTTTTTTCGACAGCATCTGAAGATGGTGTTTTTTCGACAGGGGGCATATTTTGTCCTGAGGTTTTTTCTGGGGTGTCATCTGTAACAGCAAGAGTATTGCTTGCTGGTTTGGCTATTGTTTTTTCCAACAAGGTTTTTATTGAGTCGGTCAGGCCTTCCTTGTGGCTTTCTTTTTCTATCTTGAGCACGAGCTTGGTCACAAAAACTTCATCTGCCGGATCTTCTCCCTTTATCCAGACCTTTCCATTCTGCCCGACGATAACCCTCGAATTTGTTTTTTCTTTTATCATAGAAATCATGCTTCCGTTCTTTCCAATTACTCTTGGGACTTTTGAAGGAGAGATGCTGATTATTTTTCCTCCAGAGATTTTTCTCAAACCAGGTCCTTTTGTCGAGAGGTCTATGCTTTTTGACCTTGTCACATTGACCACCTTTGCAACAACTATCTCTCCAAAATCATAGAACTGTTCAAGTTTTGCACCTTTTTCCACATATTCTGGAACATCCCTCATGGAAAGATTTGCCTGATATGCACATCCGATGTCAACTATCCATCCGCCAAAAGTCATTCCAATGATTTCACCTATTACCAAATCTCCTGGCTTGGGAATGTATCTTCCTGAAAGTGGAATTACTTTGATGAACCTGCCGTCTGTTGCCACTAATCCCAGCTGAGATGACAAGATAAATTCTCCTTGTCTGTATGTGCCTGTTGAAGGAAGGTAATCCATTCCTTTTGCTAGTTCTTCTCCTGGAACCACAATATCCTTGTTGTTTGCCAATAAGCTACTCATTTTTGATCAACTCCTTGAATTGTCTTTGTTTCTATTTTTCCGTGACTCATCTTGTTTAGTTCGTCGAAGAATTCCTGCTGCATTCCTGCAGGCAGTTCCACGACAGCAATTAAGTCTCCGTTGGACCTCCACTCATCCTTGATTAGTTTTCCATACTGCTTTAAGATGTGGTAGGAACTTCTACTGAATTCAGAAGGGATTATGACTTGTATTTTTCTTAGTTCATATTTTATGGGCATAATCTCTGAAATCTTTGAGATGATGTATTTTATCTGTTGTTCTGCTGGTTTGTTCTCGTCTATTTTTACTTTTGCCTCTGCAAGTGCAGTTTCTATTCTCGTGATTGGTATCGGAGCATTTATTGATGGATTTATGGCATTCCTGTGAATTAATGTGATTATTTTTCTTTTTGCATCTTCCTTTAACTTGTTCTTGTAATCTGCAGTCAGGTGTATTGTTCCTTCCTTAATTATCTTCTTTATAATCTCTGTGTTGCCAAGATTAAAAATTGCCTTGAGGTCGTGCTCTTTTGCGTGCTCTCCTTTTTTCACGTCTGTGAAAATATGTTCTGATGGTGCGAGGTCTTCCAAGAGGATTTCTTTTCCTTTTCGAAATTCCATTGCTTTTTCGCAGTCTACCAGAATCTCAAAATGCTTTCCCTTGGAATTTATTTCTGCGACTGTTGCCTTGTTTATATCCATTAATTTTTCCTCTTAAACCCTCTCTTTTTTAGATGCCATCTTTCTTAGATGCCATCTTTCTTAGATACCCTCTTTCTTAGATGCCATCTTATTTCATAAATTTCCTTATGTCCTCTCCTTCCAATCTCTTGAATTTCTTGTCGCTGGACATTATGTATGCTGCATCAACTCTCTTGATATCAAATCCCTTTCCGAGGACTTTTCTCAAGAGGGATATGCCTAACTTTAATCCTTCTTTTACACTTAATGTGTCCTTGTATTCATTGTTTAACATGCTCTTTATCTCATTTTCTGCTTCGCCTATTGCTGTTGCCTTGTATTCAACGAATATTCCTGTTGGGTCTGTCACGAACAGGCTTCTCCTGCCTTCGTCTGCACCTATGAACAAGAGAGAAACCCCAAAAGGCCTTGCACCCCCGAATTGAGTGAAGGACTGCTTGATGTCACATATTTCTTTTACGAGCGTGATGACTTCTACTGGCGTGTCATAAGTTACCTTGTGCTGCTGTGCAAGCAATCTTGCTCTTTCAATCAATACCCGACCATCACTTAATATTCCTGCTGCTGCAGAACCTATGTGGTCATCTATCTGAAAGACCTTCTCAACTGATGAAGGAACTACCAGTGATTCTGTTACTCTCTTGTCTGCTACCAAGAGAACTCCGTCCCTGCACACCATTCCTATGGCAGTGGTTCCCTGGCTGACTGTTTTTTTGGCGTATTCTACTTGCAGTAGCCTCCCATCTGGGCTAAACATCGTGCTCGTCCTATCATATCCCATAACTTGGTGCTGCATTGGTTGCATTATTGAAACACCTCCTTGGCTTTCTTAAGCATCCCTGATACTTTTATTGTTTTTATTTTTATTTTTTTGGTATCTGCTGACTTGACGAGAGCGAGTGATACCCTTATCTTATCAACATATTTGGGGTTTGTTTTTACTATCCCCTTGTTTTGCTTGAAATCATTCATGACCAAAAACCCTGATTTTGCTGTTTCAAGCTCTCCAAGAAAACTCAGGACTGAATTTGTAATTGCTTTTTTCACTTCTGCGTGTGTTAATTTGTCCTTGGAGTCTACCTGAAAAACAACATACCTATTTTTTTCCATCAGGCTTGATAATATTGGTTTCATTTTTATGGAGAAAAACCCATTCTTTTTCTCTTGTAGAAGATAGTGAGGAGAGGGAGTTTATAAATGTTACCGAAAGGTTTAAATATTGGGTAAAATCCTTATTTTTGAAGGAGTGATATCCATGAGTCTCTTTCCGAGATATCAAGATAAAGAGTTAAAATCAACTAAAAATGCGTCTGAAGAATTGTGGCACTTGAAGAAAGATATTTGGGATGTGTTAGAGATTTTAAGAGACGGCTATGATTGTTCAAGGTCAAAGAGAAAGAAAAATGTTTTGGAAAAATGCATTCAGAAAGGAAATGATGTGTTCAAGGCAGTTGTTGTTGATGTGGGGGGTTATTTTTTAATAATCCATTTTGGAAAATTCAGTTACAAAAAAAGATAATGGAGGTCAAGATGAAAATGTATTGTTGGAAGTGTGAGAAGGATATGAAAAAAGTGAAAGATGATTTTCACGGTTTTGTTGTGGATGCCTGGAAGTGTCCAAAATGTGATGAAATAATTTATGATGAAAAGAGCATTCAGCCCATTCTGCAGTACAATAAACTAAAAGGAGTCAAGAAAGCATTAACAGTTACTGTGGGTGCCCTTGGCAAGAGCAAAATATTCAGGATTCCTAAGATTGCAGAACAATTGTATGGGATAAACAAAGGGGAAAAATTCCAGTTTGAGCTGGAATCAGACAGGATTACGATTAAGATGAGGTGAATGGTTTGGGTTATAAGATACCTAGAGCTTTGATTTTTTTCAGTATTTCCTCTCCTAATTTGGTATTATTTGAAATTTCTTGATATACTATATTCTAAGAGTAAGGCTTATTGTTTATGATAACAATTATTTGATATCTCTCTGGTTCGGGTAAATTCGCATATACTTTTAAAAATTTCTCTTTACTCATTGTGTTTGGTATGTACTCTTGAGTATTTAAACATTTTGTGATTTATTTTTTGTGGGGGAAAACCTTTATAAACAGTTTGGATGATAAGTTGGGTATGGAAGGTGTTATTGCAAATTTCAGACGGGGGAGAAAGACTGTTTATACTAATCAGATGATTGTTGAGGTTGATGGTGTGGGTGACAGGGAGAAAGCGAGGGGGCTTGTTGGGAAGAAGATTTTGTGGATTTCTGAAGGAAAGAATAAGAAAGAATTCATAGGTGAGATAAGAGGTGCTCACGGCAATAAGGGGGCTGTCAGGGTGAAGTTTGAAAAAGGC
Organism: Nanobdellota archaeon; assembly: GCA_018819375.1. Lineage (GTDB taxonomy): Archaea > Nanobdellota > Nanobdellia > SCGC-AAA011-G17 > GW2011-AR20 > JAHJQH01. The sequence goes on along the minus strand of JAHJQH010000022.1, from coordinate 618 downwards.
ATGCCTGGGCAGGCAGTTGGTCAGAAAGTTGAAGTGGTGAACAAGTAAGATGGCAACATTAAGAAAAGGAATATGTTACAGCAGGAGAATAACAAGAGCTTATACCAGAAAGAGTAAGGTCAAGAGCAAGGCATATATCAGGACAGTGCCTCAAAGCAGGGTTGTCAGGTATGAGATGGGAGAAGCAAAAGCAAAGTATGACCACGAGGTGAATTTAATTTGTAGGGACAACTGCCAGATAAGGCATAATGCCATTGAATCAGTGAGGCAGATTGTTAACAGGAGACTAAATGAGAAAGTTGGTGTCAAGAATTATTTCATGAAGCTTATGATATTCCCACATCACATATTAAGGGAGAACAAGATGTTGAGTGGTGCTCACGCTGACAGACTGCAGACAGGAATGCAGAGATCATTTGGAAAATCAATCGGGTTTGCTGCACAAGTCAAAAAAGGGAAAGTTGTGTTTTCTGTTTTGGTGAATAAGGAACATGTTAACAATGCAATTGAAGCTGCAAAACTAGCTAATCCAAGACTTCCTGGAAAATATAGTGTTGAAGTCAAGAAGTTTGGTTAGAGTTTGAGGATTTAGTGGGGATTCTAAGTTTGTTGGTTTTT
>JAHJQH010000021.1 GCA_018819375.1 Nanobdellota archaeon | reverse complement strand
GGGAACTATGGAAAACCTAGAGGGAACTATGGAAAACCTAGGGAGAACACAAAGGGAACTAATTCTCCTAGGAGTGAAAAAAGAGCTTTTAGGAGATATTCACGAAGATAACTCATCCTGATAATTTCTTCCGCTCACATCAATCTTAAATTTTATGTTTTCATCAAACATGCAACCACTTACGCATCAGAACCCTTGCCCCGCTAAGTTTATAAACAGGAAAAGGATATTCTTGACAAACAGCGAAGTAGCATAAAAATAACACGACAACAAGTAACACAAAACATAATCTAAAAAACAAACACCCAAAACAACCCAAAAAAAGGTCCGTATGAACAAGACATTAAAGTTACTGATTCTTTCAGATGTATTCATATTAAGCGGATTCGGATTTGTTGCTCCAATTCTGGCTATATTCATAAAAGACAATCTTGTTGGAGGAAGCATATTCTCTGCTGGTATAGCAACCATGATATTTCTAATCACGCACGCTGTCTTGCAACTCGTGTTTGCCTACAAGTTTCACCCAAAGGACAGGTTATGGATGTTGTTCACAGGAACCGCCCTCATCACGATTGTACCAATACTATACATTTTTTCAACTCACATCTATTACATTTATTTGGCAGAGTTCATATACGGTCTAGGGGCTGCTTTTGCTTACCCTTCTTGGTCAAGCTTGTTCACATCTAATTTGGAAAAAGGAAAGAGGGGATTCCAATGGTCTCTCCATTCTTCAAGTGTGGGCATTGGAACTGCTATTACAGCAGGAGTAGGCGCATTTCTTGCAGAGAAAATAGGGTTTGAACTTGTTTTTGGCATCACAGGGCTATTTTCACTTGCTGGATTTCTCATCTTGTTCAAATTGGAAAAAAAGATACTGAAAAGAACATAACCTCAACAACCCAAAACATTAAAATAATCTTCTATCTTTCTTGTTCTAATGCAGCAACTACCATACCAGCTATCAGAACAATTAACAGAACAATTAGAACAAGCAGTCAACGAGTTCAGAAAACTAGATGATTCACCAATCCGCATAATCACGCATCTTGATGCAGATGGACTTTCTTCAGCTGCCATACTCGCAAAAGCGTTCCAAGGGGAAAAAAAGAAATTCGCAATTTCCGCAGTAAAACAACTTGATGAAAACAAGATAAGGGAGTTTGCAAGGGAAAACTACAAAACAATATTCTTCATAGATCTCGGTTCAGGGTATCTCAACTTGATTGAGGAAACTCTCTCAAAAAAGAAGATATTCATATTAGACCATCATATTCCTGATAAGAAATCTGCAAGAGAAGATATTATTCATATCAACCCTCATCTTTTTGAATCAAAGGAAGATGCTCTGAACTTGTCAGGGAGCGGAGTTGTTTATTTGTTTGCAAAAAAACTAAACTCAAAAAATAAAGCTCTCGCGCATATTTCATTGATAGGAACAATTGGGGACTTGCACGATTTAAAAGGACCAACTCAGGAGATTATTGATGATTCTGTTGCATCAGGGGAGATTGAAATAACAACAGGACTAAGAATGTTCGGAACGCAAACAAAACCCATCATAAACATCCTAAGGTACAGCACAGACCCTTACATTCCAGGGGTCACAGGAAGCGAACAAGGAACATTGGCATTCCTAAAAGAGGTAGGAATTGAATCACAAAAAAACGGAAAACCAATAAGAATCATTGACCTTGAAGAAGAACAAAAAAAGAAGCTTGTCACAGGAATAATCCTAAAAAGAATGGGGAGTGAAAAAGATCCCGAAGACATACTCGGAACAATATACCTCTTAAAAAAAGAACCAGAAGGAAGCCCGACAAAAGACATAAAGGAATTTGCAACACTCCTTAATGCCTGCGGAAGACTCGAAAAAGCATCAATAGGAATAGCAACTTGTATGGGAAGTGAAACAGCAAAGTCTAAGGCACTGCAAGTCCTGCAGGATTATAAGCAGGAATTGATAAGCACTATGAACTGGTTCCATCAAAACAAGGAAAATCCCATTTCAGTAATGGAAAGAGGGGGGCTTGTCTTGATAAATGCAGAGGACAAAATAAAAGACACAATGATAGGAACCTTGGCAAGCATCTTGGCAAATTCAAACATTTACCCAGAGTCAACCATATTAATTTCAATGGCTCAAACCATTGACGAAAAGACAAAGATAAGCATCAGGATTGTTAATGGAAAAAACAGCAAGAAAAAAGATGTGAGGGAAATAATAGGTTCTATTCTGAAAAAAATCGGAGAGGGAATTTCAGGAGGTCATAGTAGTGCATCAGGAGCACTCATACCTCAGGAAAAAGAAAAAGCATTCATATCCGCTGCTCTTGAAATGTTCAAATGAATTTCGAAACATTTATTAATGCTTCTTCTGAAAATATTAGATTATGGCAAGACAAAAATTAAGAAGAAAGGAAGCACCAAAGAAGAAAAAGAAAGTTGCCTACGGCATATTTGCTCCAGAGGAGTTCAGGGGAAGACAAATAGGAGAAACTGAAACAGACGAGGAATCAAAGCTGATTGGAAGGAAAATAAATGTCCCGCTCTCAGAGCTTACAGGAGACCCAAGATCCCAGAACATAAAGGTAAGATTCAGGATAATCGGGTTAAAAGAAGGAAAAGCAATCACAGAAACTTCAGAATACAATGTTCTCCCTGCTTACATAAAAAGAATAGTCAGGCCAGGAAAAAGCAAGATAGACGATTCTTTTGTGCTCAAATCAAGTGAAGGCATAAAACTCCAGCTAAAACCAATCATAATTACAAGATACAAAACAAATAATTTAACAAAGGCAAGTATAAGAAACAAAACAAAAGAATACTTCACAAAGTTGCTGGAAACAGAAACATACCCAAAACTTGTGCTTGGAATCATCTCAAAGAATATCCAGAGAGACCTTTCAAAACAACTGAAAAAAGTCTATCCAGTTGGCATCGTTGATTTAAGGGTTATGAAAAAGCTGGGTTAAAATTCAGTAAGGGGGGGGATTGTCTTCTTTTAGTAATTCTACTATCCTTTGTGCAAGCTCCCTTCGCCTGCTATCTGCAAAATTATCATAAATCACTTTCAGCTCTTCATCATTTAAAGTATTATGCTTGTTGCAAATCATATGAACCAAAAGAAAATCATATTCTTTTAAGTCATAACTCCTAAACGAGGAAAGATAAGAAGGAGTTAAGATTTCATTTTTATTTATGCTGTAATGCCCCAAGAACTCTCTAAGCCTCTGGACATTCCCTTTCTCTGTATCCCCTTTCAAAATATCTTCAAAAGAAACATTCAATTTTTCTAATATTTTTCCTAGGTCTCCAACACCCATATTATCTCATTAACCAACAATACCCCAAAAAATATAAATCTTTTCTTTTCAGAATCAATCTCTTTTCATTTCAGAATCAATCTCTTCACATCTCAGAATCAATTAATTCAAGCTCAGAACTAACTCAATCTTAGAATCCAAGACCAGGAATCTTGCCCCTGAATTTTTTCATCAATTTCTGAGGGTCCTGCCCTTTCATCATTTTCATTAGTTTCTTTGACTGCTTGTATTGCTTGACTAATTCGCGGACATCTTTTGTTGTTGTCCCTGAACCTTTTGCTATCCTTTCAATTCTCTCAACATTCAAGACTTCGTCTGGCCTCTCCAGTTCATCTTTTGTCATGCTATTCATTATGTGTTTCCATATTTTTAATTTCTCTTCCTGCGCGCTTATCATCTCTTTTGGAAGTTTACCTTTTAATTGTGACATGCCGGGCATCATCTCAAGAACCTTGCTAAGAGGACCCATCTTGCTCATTGCTTTCATCTGTTCGTACAAATCAATCAGGTTAAAATCACCCTTCAGCATCTTCTTTCCGATGTCCTGCGCTTCTTCTTCACTTATTGCTTCTCTTGCTTTTTCAAGAAGTGCCTTTAGGTCACCCATACCAAGCAGTCTTGAGACAAAACCTTCAGGATCAAACTTTTCTATATCCTCATTTTTTTCACCAACACCAACAAAATAAATTTTTGATTTTGTTGCAGCACATCCGACAAGTGCACCACCGCCTTTTGCTGTTCCATCTAACTTGCTCACAAATATTCCTGTAACTTCTACAGCATCGTGAAATGCCTTTGCCTGTTCATAAGCAGCTTGTCCTATGTCAGCACTTATCACAAGAATCTTCTCGTCAGGTTTTACTTCCTTGTTAAGGTTCTTCAACTCCTTAATCAAATCATCAGAAAGAGCATCTCTTCCTGCAGTATCAATAATCAGGATATCATATTTTGCATACTCCTTCTCAAATTTCTTAAAGATTTTTGTAACATTCTTCTCTTTCTTGTCAGTATATACGGAGACATTGATTTTTTTGCCAATTTGCTCTATTTGTTCCATGGCAGCAGGCCTGTGAATATCCAAACCCAATACTCCAATTTTGTATCCTCTTTGGGAGTAATACTTTGCCAATTTTCCGATGGAAGTTGTCTTCCCACTGCCAAAAATTCCTGTCATCATTATCTTGAATGGTTTCTTTCTTGTTATTTTCAGTTCTGCCTCTTTCTCTCCAAGAATCTTGGTTAGTTCATCATATATGACCTTGACCAAATACTCTTTTTGTGTCATTCCAGCAGGGGGTTTTTCATCAATAGCTCTCTTCCTTATATTCTCGCTAAGGTCAAGAACCATTTTGACATTAACATCTCCTTGCAAAAGAGCCCTTTGGATATCCTTGACTATCTCATCAATCAGTTTCTTGTCAACAAGCATACTTCTCTTTATCTTGTTGAAGCTGTCCCTCAATGCATTTCCAATCTTGTCCAGCACCATGAATCAGACATAAGAACCAGATATTTTAAATGTTTGCATCCCCCACATACAGTTTAATCACCCACATACAGCTTACATACAGAATTCTCAATCCAAACACTATAGGGTTTATAAGCTCTCACAAATCTATCTTATGGCAACCCCCCCGCAGTGGATTTTCTATGTTAGAGTTTTATATCAGCTTAACTCCATTTTTGATTATGTCTTTCACCAAAGGGTCTTTCTTGTTTTTATGAAAACTTTTTGTGAAATAATGAATCTCAAGAATTTTATCATACCTATCCTTTACTTTTCGTGTCAGGTTGCTGACTTCTCTTTTCTCTTTAACACTAATATGTTCAGATACAATTGCAATATCAATATCAGAGTTTTCCTTAAAAATTAGCTTTGCATAACTCCCAAACAAATAAACATCCAACCCCCTTAATCTTCCCAACAAATAAATTAATTCAATAATCGGGAAATAAACATCTAATGGAATCTCTTTCAATTCCTTGTAATCTTTAGAAATTAATTCTATCACCTGTCTTGCTTCTTTGTTCTCAATATTTAGCAGCAGCCATCTTTTTTCCCGCTTTATTACCCTCGAGTTCAACAGGACATTTAATATTCTGTCTAAGACGAGGTTGTTCAATCTAGTTTTTTCTTTTAACTCTTTTCTTTGAAATCTTGAGCCTGGAGAAATACAGAAAATTGTTAAGACTTTTGCTATATCCTTTCCAAACAGTTGGACTATCACTTTAATAACCCCCTTATTTTTTCCAGATAGTTTAAGACAATATTCTCATAAAACTCTTTGGCTTTGCCTTCATATTCCTTATGCATAAACTTAGTTCCAGTATAATATTGTGCTTTAATTCTCTCATTTTTTGCTTCATTAAGGTCTTGTGCAAGCGTCAGGAATTCTTTATATCCCCTTTCTATCAAATTAAGGAGTTCCTTGTTCTTAATTAGTTCTCTTAAAACTTTAATGGTGGTGGCGTGAATTTCAAATTCAATCTTAATTCTAAACTTTTTTGCCAATAATAATTTAGTAATATCATGCATAGCATAATATCCTGATATGATTGCCCATCTGGGGAATTTGGAGAGATTTGTTTTGCTGTGTCTGAGATTATCTTCGTAGGAGTTTTCAAAGAAATTTATGTATCTGTCTAACTCCAACTCATTAATCCTGCTTATTTTCTTCTCTTCCATCAAGGTTTCAATTTTTACCATTTATTTGGTATAAAATCTCACTTATTTATATACTTTTCTGTTTTTTTGGTATTTTTATCACCCATCATCACCAACTATCACCCCACTCTTTTATCCCCCCTATTCTTAAAACAACAACCCCCATACCTACTTAGAACTATTTTAAAAGTCTGCATTCTTTTGCAAATTTGCATCCTTGACTTCTAAAATACCCTCTTCAGGCACAAAACCATCCTAACATCTCGTCAGGGTTTATCTCTTAATTTTTCTTGATAAAAGAAAATAAAAATTCCCAAAACCTTTATAAACTCGCATTTTTCCATACTTACAAGGGTTTTAGCACCCACGAGTGATCTGCAGATAAATGCAAGCAATTGCAATCATTTGTAGAGATGATCTAGTGCCAACATAGAATCAATTATCGGGGTGATAAACGCAAAAATATGCCAAGAGCACACAAACCGAGAAGTGGAAGTCTTCAATTTTGGCCTAGAAAAAGGGCCAAGAGACAATATCCAAGGATAAGATCTTGGGCCGACATAGACACAGCTAAACTTCTTGGCTTTATGGGATACAAAGTTGGCATGACTCACCTTGGTTATACTGAAAATAATCCAAACCTCAAGGGTGATCTCAAGAAGACAACCTCCGCGACCATTATTGAGTGCCCGCCAATCAAGCCTTTTTCTCTCAGATTCTACAAAAAAACTCCTTACGGCCTCGTTCCTTTTTCTGAAATCCTCTCAAAAAAGTTTGATAAAGAACTTTCAAGAAAGCTTAAGCTTCCTAAAAAAAATACTGCAAAAGAAATGCCAAAAGAATTTGATCAAGTCAGGCTCATTTCTTATACACAGCCAAAACTAACATCGCTGCCAAAAAAGAAACCAGAAATTATGGAAATAAAAATCTCCAAAAATGACATTGAATACGCAAAATCGCTTCTTGAACAAGAGATTCCGGTGCAAGATGTTTTTGAACAAGGAAAGTTCATTGATATTCACTCTGTTACAAAAGGAAAAGGAAACCAAGGTCCCGTGAAAAGATTTGGAATAGGGTTAAAACAAAAAAAATCAGAAAAGGGCAGAAGAAGGCCAGGTTCTCTGGGAAACTGGAATGCAGTGACGATGATGTGGACAGTGGCACAAGCAGGCCAGACAGGATGCCAAACAAGAACAGAACACAACAAGCTCATTCTAAAATTCTGCAAGCCAGAAGAAATAAACAAGCCATCTGGTTTCACAAATTATGGAATCGTGAAAAACACATGCATTCTCTTAAAAGGTTCAATTCCAGGGCCAAGGAAAAGATTAATCAGGTTAGCACAAGCAACAAGGCCTAGAAAATCACATCCAATAACAATACATTACATTGGTAATACCAAATCAGAAAAATGAAAGCAGCAGTTTATGATACACAGGGAAAAAAGATTTCGCAGATAGAACTACCAGTCCAATTTGAAGAACCTTATCATCCTGACCTGATAAAAAGAGCTGTTCTCGCCATAAGGGCAAATAAGAGACAGCCATACGGTGCTGCTCCGCGAGCAGGAAAAAGGCACTCAGTAAGAATTTCAAAGAGAAGAAGGGACTACAAGGGAAGTTACGGGCACGGCATCTCAAGAGCTCCAAAAAAAACAATGTGGAGAAGGGGAACACAATTCGGGTGGGAAGGTGCATTTGCACCAGGAACAAAAGGAGGGAGAAAAGCTCACCCCCCAAAAGCAGAAAAAGACTTTTCAGTCAAAATTAACATCAATGAAAAAAGAAAAGCAATAAGGTCAGCACTTTCTGCAACTTTGAACAGGGAGCTTGTTGAAACAAGAGGGCACAAACTTGGAGAAATTTATCCAATCATTCTCGAATCAAAAGCAGAGTTATTGGAAAAGACAAAGGATGTTAAGAAACTCCTCAGTTCATTCAAGCTTGAAAAAGAACTAGAGAGAAACAAGAAAAAGAAAATCAGGGCAGGAAAAGGAAAATTAAGAGGAAGAAAATACACAAGGAAAAGAGGAATGCTTATGGTCATATCTTCAAAATGCAAGCTGTCCAGCTCAGCACAAAATATCCCTGGTGTTGAAGTAACTGAAGTAAGAAATCTCAATACAGAACTTCTTGCACCAGGAACTCACGCAGGAAGACTGACGATTTACACAGACAAGGCAATAGAAGAAATCAAATCAAAAGCTCTTTTCACAAACAAGGAGAAAAAATTCAAGAAGCCAAAGACAAGAACAACTAAAGAGAAGCCAAAGACAAAAGAACCAGAAGAAAAGAAAGCAAAAGAAAACACAGGAAATCCTCAAGCGAGGCAGAGCCGAGCACAGCGGGCTGAAAGCCCTCTCCCGCAGTCAGAGGTTCCTGGCAGGCTGAAAACCCCTTCCCGTGGGCGCAGGTTCGCGTCAAAGGAGAGTAAGAAATGAAAACACCTCACTCAGTAATAAAGCATCCGATATCAACAGAAAAAGTAATGCGGTTAATGGAGAGTGAGAATAAACTGGCTTTTGTCGTTGACAGGAAAGCAACAAAATCAAAAATAAAAAAAGAGCTTGAAGAAACCTTCAAGATAAAAATCACAAGAATAAACACAGTAATAACCCCTCAGGGAAAAAAGAAAGCTTATGTCAGGTTAAGTCCAGAAACACCGGCAATCGACGTGGCAACTCAATTGGGGTTAATGTAAAATGGGCTGAAAGCCCACTGCGAGGCTAAGCCGAGCTTAGAAGTTTGGGTCTTAGCCTTTTCAAAGGCTAAAATGGGAAAGAGAATCATAACACAAAGGCGGGGAAGAGGAACATCCACATACAGGGCTCATTCACATAGGAAGAGGTACAGAATTAATTATCCAAACATAAATCAGGCAGGAATAAACGGAACAATTATGGCAATAGAACACGATTGTGGAAGGGAAGCACCGCTTGCACTAATAAGATTAGAGGACAGGTCACATATATGCATTCCTGCTCCAGAAGGAGTAAGAGTTGGAGGAAGCGTTGTTTATGGCGGATTCAGTCCAGACTTACTCTCAATCACGGAGCTGGGTTCAATTCCAGAAGGAACCTTAATCTGCAACATAGAAAAATCTCCTGGAAGCGGAGGCTCATTTTGCAGGACACCAGGTGCATTTGCCAGGCTGTTGTCAAAAACAGACAATGCGATAATCCAGTTTTCGTCAAAAAAACAAAAAAAATTAAATTTTAAATGCAGGGCAGTTATTGGTATTGTTGCAGGAGGAGGAAAACTTGAAAAACCTCTTGTAAAAGCAGGAAAAAGGCACCACATAATGAGGTCAAGGGGAAAACTCTACCCATTGACATCTGGAGTTGCAATGAACGCAGTTGACCATCCATTTGGTTCAGGAAGAGGGAGGCACATTGGAAAGTCAAAGATTGCACCAAGAAACGCGCCGCCTGGAAGAAACGTTGGTTTAATAAGACCAAGGAGAACAGGAAAGAGGAAATAGAACAGGAAAGAGGAAATAAAACAAAAAATGGCAAAAGAATTTCATTACAGGGGAAAAACAATAGAAGAATTAAAACAAATGGACTTGGGCGAGTTAGCCAAGCTTCTTCCGGCAAGACAGAGGAGGTCCATAAAAAAAGGATTCACAGAATACCAGAAAAAATTACTCAAAAGAATAGATCTTTCATTGCAGGGCAAGACAAAGAAACCTATCAGAACTCATTGCAGGGATATGATAATCCTGCCAAAAATGATAGGGCTCACAATTTGCATTCATCAGGGAAAAGCATTTATCCCAGTCACATTATTGCCAGAATCAGTGGGGATGTATCTGGGAGAACTTGTTATGACAAGACAGAAGGTAGCACACTCTGCTCCAGGTGTTGGAGCTACAAGGTCAAGTGCAGCAATATCTGTCAGGTAAGGTTAAGGAATGAAAGCAAGCATACACATTAAGGGAATCCCTATATCAACCAAGGATGCAATTAACATAGCCCGCTTCATAAGAGGGAAAGAACTCAAGATAACCATAAGCAAGTTAAATACTATCTTGGATAAGAAATCATCACTCCCACACCTAAAGTACCCCGGAAGTACCCCTCACAAAAAAGGAAAAGTTATGGCAGGAAGTTATCCTCTCAAGGCAATCAAGGAGATGCTAAAGCTGTTAAACAGTGTTGAGGCAAATGCAAGAAACAAGGGGATGATAGCACCATTCATAATCAATCATATCAAAGCAGACAAAGGAGAGCTCCAGTGGCATTACGGAAGACAAAGAAGGCACAGGAGAAAAAATACATATGTGGAAATTACCTTGATTGAAAAGAGTCCTAAGCCAAAAGAAGAAAAGGCAAGAGGGAAAAAAGAAACAGGAGCAGTTGCACTAGATAAAGAGAAGAAAATTACAGGGAAGGAGAAGAAATAAGCAAAAAAAGGAGAAGAAATAAGCAAAAAAATGATAGAAAAGCAGTTTATGAAGAAGAAAATAAAAGAATACCTGATACACAGATACATCTCTGAAAATCTTCCAAAGGCGTGTTACAGCAGCATAGAACTAAAGAAAACTCCTTTTGGAGACAAGATAATCATACACACCCCAAGACCTGGATTGGTTGTCGGAAGAAAAGGTGCAAACATCACCGCGCTGACTGAAAATCTGAAAAACCAATTCAAAATGGAAAATCCACAAATAGAAATAATAGAAATAACTAATCCTTTTCTTGATGCAACTTCAGTAGCAGAGAGAATAGCATCTTCTTTTGAGAAGTTTGGACCAAAGAGATTCAAGTCTGCAGGATACAAGAGTCTCCAGTCAGTTATGGATGCAGGAGCAACAGGAGCAGAAATAAAGATTTCTGGAAGAGGAGTCCCAAGCAGCAGGTCAAGAACCTGGAGGTTCACGGCAGGCCACATAAAGAAATCAGGAGATATTTCAGAAGATAAAATAAAAAGAGCCAAGGTCATAGCTCATCTCAAGTCTGGGGCAGTTGGAATTCAAGTAAGCATATTGACTCCAGACATAAGAATTCCAGATGATATC
>JAHJQH010000020.1 GCA_018819375.1 Nanobdellota archaeon | reverse complement strand
GTTTTGACCAGATATAAGATGGATGGTCTGTGAATAAACATTTCTCTAACCCTAGCTCTTCCTTGGAGAGTAATTTTCTGCCTATTGCACCGAATATTATTGTTTTTGAAGGGTTTAATTCCCTTAATTCTTCTTTAAGAATTCTACTGCACTTTTGGTACTCTTTCCTTGTAGGATTTGTAGACCTTATTGAATGATTATCAGTATCCCTTATACATTTAAACAAGTTTGTTATCATAATCTCTTCTACATTTAGATTACAATAATGTAAAATCTCCCCTAGTATCCCTCCTGTCTTGGATTTGGCCAATACCCCCAGATAATCTATAAATAAGTCTGTTTGAAGAACTCTTTTATCTGGTTTATTAAGAACAAATAATATCCCTGCTTTTTTCCCTATGTATGTGGGGACATATTCTACAACATTTTTACATAGATTCTCGCAAGGAATTTTGTTTTTCATATTCTGGTGTGTCATGAAAAACTTAAAAAACTATTGCTCCTGCCGGGATTTGAACCCGGGTTTTGGCCTCGAGAGGGCCAGGTGATTAACCGAACTACACTACAGGAGCACAGCTGCAATGTCAGCTGGCACCAAAGAGGGCTTCTTGATGCTTGCGCATCAGACCGTTTGTTCGCTTGTGTGCTCACAAAGGTTGTTGATGCTTGCGGTTGGATAGCCCCGCTAGGATTTGAACCTAGGTCAACAGGTTTCTTTGGCCTGTGCCTCCAGAGCCTGTTATGCTTGACCGCTACACTACGGGGCTATGTTTGGCGAGTTGTGTTTGGTTTTTGGTCTATTGGTTTTGATTGGATATTTTTGATTGGAGTTTTTTATTTATAAGAGTTGCTGTATTTTTAAGGGGGTGACAAATGTCATGAAATAGCACACATAACCTAGCACGCGTAGTTTTAAGGGAGTTCACAATTTTAACTATTTAATTACTTTGCCCCTTCTTTTCTATGAATTTCCAGGCATCTTGAAGAAAAGCTCCCTGTACCCCGAAAGCTATGAAATAACCTAAGAATAATAATGCCATTGGATTCTGATTTGATATGAATCCTGCTTCTATTAATAGAAATATAATGATTATCATTAAAAGAGAAAGACTCCAATGATGGAGATGCAAAACCTCTGACTTGTTGATTGGAATCCTGAAAAGAACTCTTGCAACTTTTGTGTTCTTGTATGTTCCTGTGTATTTTAAGCCCATACCTAATCCGGAGAATAGTCCTATTATGAAAAATTCTAACATTTAACCACCACCCTTTTTTATGCGGCTTGCGGGAGTTGAACCCGCATCTTAAGCTTTTTCCTTGTTTTCCTTGAATTGGGAAGCTCAAATCCTACCATTGAACGAAAGCCGCACTGTTATTTAATACTTTTGGACAAACTTTTATATATAATAACTTTTTGGGTTTGACTATGATATCCTTTAATGAGTGGAAAAAAATGGATATGAGGGTTGGAGAAATCAAGGAAGTGCAAGATCATCCTAATGCTGACAAACTTTATGTGCTTAAAGTTTGGTTAGGTGAGGAAATTGGTGAGAAGATTATTGTTTCTGGAATAAAGGAGAGCTATAAAAAGGAAGAGTTGACTGGAAAAAAGATAATCGTGATTACTAATCTTGAGCCTGTTGTCTTGAGGGGTGTCAAGAGCGGAGGAATGCTACTGGCTGCTTGTGAGCCTTGTGATGGCGGAGAAAAGGTTTCTTTATTAATTCCTGATTCTGATGTAAGCAATGGGTGCAAAATTAGTTGAAACCTGTGTAACTTCATAACATAGCATCAAGATTAGTTGAAACCAAAGTTTTTTAAATCTCTTGAAACTTTTTAATTGTTAGATGTCCGGGTAGCTCAGTTGGTTAGAGCACACGGCTGTTAACCGTGCGGTCGTCGGTTCAAGATGACTTTTGAAAATATTGGTGTTAAAAACACTGGAACCTTTATTCATATGGTTCATGAAGGAGTTACACAAAAAGCCACCTGTGGAGCTTTGTTCCTTGGTAAGCTATTGTGAGAAAAGCTATGTAACAACCACCTCCTTTGGTGTGCTGGTGAAGAATTCAAAAGCTATGAAAATCCGACCTCGGACGTATGGGCCCGTGGCTCAGCCTGGTCCAGAGCGCCACGCTGATAACGTGGAAATCGCCAGTTCAAATCTGGTCGGGCCCATTGGTTTTGAGAATAGTCTGAAGTTTGAGAATAGTTTGAATGTTGAGTTGAGAATAGCTCGAAGTCTTTGAATGTTTACCCACCCTCGGCAAATTCTCCTTTAATGAAGAAGTCTTTTATCATGACCTGAAATTTGTAGGTTTTATCGTAAAGGTCTCTTTGGTATGCTTCTAACCTCCTTCTTATTATCAGATTATAATACATTTTTTCCAAGGCCTTCATTTTGTCCCATTCCTCACTTCCGGTTTGGACATATGCCATTATTTTTATTTCAAAGTCACCTTTTTGAACTTTCTTTTTATTTCCATCTGGCAGCTGAAGCTCAACATCCGAGATACCCAACAAAAGAAAATCAACATCTATGTGGTATCTAAAATAATCACTGACCTTGTTTTCATTTTTCCAGTTGATATACACATTTTTGATGCCCCCAGGATACTTTCTTTCAGTATATTTTTTTTCTGAAGTTTGTTCCTTAAAAAAGCCCTTGTCTTCCAACCACCTTTTTATCTCCTTGTATAAGAGATCCAAATCAAGCATACCTTTCCATTTCAGCTTTATCCCTCTTGGGGGGGTTACATATTCGTTGGTTGTCATATTCTCTTATATATCCCTCTTATGTATACTTACCCAATACCTCTTTTATTAGGTTATTATAATCATTGAATTCGTTGGTTAGCTTGGTTTTGTATTCCTTAATCTTCTTGTGTATTATGAAATTGTTGTAAACATAGAAGAGAATTGAACTTGTTCTTGTTTTTTTCCATTTATTCTTGTAGTCTAATTCTATCTTTGAGATGATGTTTATTTTTATTCTTCCCTTGCAACTGCCTGATTTCTTATTCTTGTCCCTTACGAGAAAATTTGTCTGAATGCTAAATTTTGCATAGTCATCTATTTCTCTTTCTGCTATCAGGCTGATTATGGTTTCATCAAGATCTGGGTACTTCTTGATTGTGTGCTCTTTTTCTGTTAAGTCATATCTCATAGAATCAATCCAGGATTTTGCCTTGTTGTAGACCTGATCTAAATTGAACTCTCCCTTGTGATGAATGACTATCCCTGATCCTGGAGTAATCCTTATTTCTTGGCCTATCATATGGAAAAGTATGTTTTAGGATTATTAAAACCTTTTTGTTTTGAGTTTACTCCCTTGCTGCGTGTCTTTTTATGTAGAAATAAACATTTTGATGTTTTGCTCCTTGCAGGAGTTTTATTATTGCCTGTCTTGCTGTCATCAATTCTTCTTGTTTTCCTATTATGCAAACTGTTTTTCCATGAACTGAAAGCTTCGTGTTGCTTAATTTTTCTATTTCTTCCCTTGCTTTTCCTTTTTTTCCTATTAATCTTGATTTTAACCTTGACAAGTCGTTTTTTGTTTTTCTTGCAAATTCCTTTATTTCTATTATTTCAAGATAGTTTCCTTCTTCTGTCAGTGAGAGTGCTATTTTTGGATTGAATCCCCGGCCTATTGCTTTTATTATTTCCTTGCAGAGGTATGCTTTTATCGGGTCTTCTGAGCGTATTATTATATCCCCTTCTTCAGAACTAATTTGAATCCTTGTTCTTGTTGTCTTTTCTATTAGTTTTTTTGTTTCGCCTTTTGTTCCTATCAAACAAGCGATCCTTTCTTTTGGAATCTTTAATTGCTCCATTGTTAGAATTCTTCAAATTCATTAAGCCCTTTCAGGAATCCCCTTTTGCTTAGCCATTCCACCTGATTTTTCTTGTAGACAAAGATAACGTCCCCTTTTTTTTCTTGTTCAAACTCCCACGGTTGAATCAGAGCCGTATCTCCTTCCCTTACCCAAAGTCTTCTTTTTAATCTCCCTGGAATCCTGCAGTTTCTTGTTTTTCCGTCCAGGCATCTCACTGTCATCCTGCTTCCTCCAAGCCTTTGTTCCACTATTCCGATTACTTCATTGTTTCTTGGGGTTCTGACCTTTATGATTGGTTCTTCCCCTGTGTTTCGCTTGTTTTTCTTTTTCCCTTTGTAACTTGGCCTGTTTTGCATATTCCTAAACTAAGAATGAAGAATGCGTGTTTTTAAATGTTGGGATTTTTTGAGGTTTTGATTAAGTTTTGGAGTTTTGATTAAGAAAAGAGTTAGATACGAACACAATAAGTCATTCGATAGACCATTTTTGAGGTTAACCGGTCCTGGGTGAATAATTTTCTTGAAACAGTTATTTTTGCCTTAAATACTTTTTTTAATTTTTTTGCTAACTGAGCTGTGAATTTCCTATCTGGAAAATAGAGGTCTACTCCTGTTTTTAATTCTATTACCTTTGCTATAAACATACCTGGTTTGTTGTTTATTTGTTTTTGGATATAATCCAGAACTTCTTTTTTGCCTGGTCTAACCTGAAGAACTGCTTCGTAATAATCCCTGTTTGAATAATCTTTTGGCATCTTAGAGCATAAAAATGTTTGCGATTGGAACACCCTGAATCTTTCTTATTTGTGAGATTTTTATCAAATTGTTTTTTAAGAGAAAAGAGACGGACTCTTTTCCCACTGCGTTTATGTTTCTTGCTTTTTCCATTATCTTCAATAGCTCCTGATATGAGAAGATTTTTCCTTTGTAGAATCCTTTTTTTATGTCCAACTGCAACTCATCTTGCTCAAACTTTTTTCCTATCAGATCTTGATCACACAGGGAGATTACCTCTCTTTCTTGTGTCTTATGGACTTTTAGGCAGATGGGCATCTTAGTTTTTAAATTCTTTTTCTTTGTTTTTTCAAATTCTTGTCTTGATGTTTTAGATTCTTGTCTTGATGGTGTGCTTGGCACCGCATGCATGGCATTTTAATATCAGTACTCTTTCTTCTTTTTTTATTTCCGTATCCGGCTTTTTGCATTCCGGACAAATCACGAACTCTTCAACATACTGATTTATTTTTGAATTTATTAATGAAGGTGATACTTTTCTTCCCAGAACCAGCCTCTGGCCGTCTATGCTTCCTGGTGTTGCTAATTCCCTTAACAAGTATTTCAACAAGTGTTTTTGATCTCTTCTTAACATACTGGCTATTGCAACGAAATTTGAGATTACTGTCTTGTTCCCTTGGATGTGACCTATTGCTTTTGGGATTTCAAATCTCGTTTTTTCCTTTGTTTTCTCCGGAAGCCCTTCATATGCTTGTTTTAAGAGATTCTCGTATGATTCCATTTGATTACTGAATAGGTATGTGTTTTTAAATATTTACTTTTAGACTGGAACATATTGTTTGGAGAAGCAAAACATTTATGAATGAGGGGGGGTTCTATTAGGAGATGATGAATAAAAGAGGAATATTCATGCCTGTGTTTGTTTTCCTAGTTATTGTTTTGTTTACATATACTTTTTTTATTTTTAATGCTGAAAGAGGCAAGGCTAGTTTTGATGTTGGAGAGCCTTATGTCGGGCTTGTCAAGATTTACGAGGATGCTGAAGGAGACTTGTTTTATCTTGAAACCTGCGTGAGGTATGCTGAGTACAGGGCTGTTGAGAGATTTTTTTCTGAGGGTGGAGTGTTGAGCGAGTGTGATAGTGAATGGAAATTTGGAGATGATTGTGAACCTGATTTCGAGAATGATTTCATTGTTTATTTGAAGGAAGAAACAGGATTATGCGGAGTTGTTGAGGATGTTCGGTTAAATGGGGACAATGTTTTTGTCAATCTGGAAAAGATTGAGTACAAGAGGCAGGCTGGCAAGGCAGAAATTGATTATGCTGTTGAACCTTTTTTTGAGCAGGATGCTGGTTTTAGTTTTACTAAACTTGTGGTGTTAAAGGAGAAGGTAAAAAACTGTTTGAGGCAAAGTGATTTTGATGGGTGCGTAGCTGGTTTTGATGGCCTTAAAAATGACGGAGTTGCTGATGGTATTACTTATTTTTCTTATGACCTCTTGAATGAAGAAATTCCAATTATCTCTGGGGGTGTGATTGAAATGAAAAAACCCCTTTTTAAGTTTAAAATCAATGCTGCTGAGCAGGGAAGGGAAATTGTGATATGATTGGAATGAACTATGACGAGATTATAGACATTATTGTGAAGAAGACAGGTGTCAGCAAGAAAGAGATTGATAAAAAAGTGGATAATAAACTTTCTCAATTGTCTGATTTGGTGAGCCGGGAAGGGGCTGCTCATATTGTTGCCAATGAAATGAAAGTGAAAGTTTTTGAGGATTTTATCAAGAACATTAAAATCAAGAGAATAGTTGCTGGCATGATGAATGTTGACTTGGTCGGGAAGGTCGTCAGGGTTTATGAAGTCAGGAATTTTAAGACAGACACGCGGGAAGGGAAGGTTGGAAGTTTCCTGATTGGTGATGATTCTGGCGTAATAAGAGTCACACTTTGGGATACTAACCATATCAAGGAAATTGAGGAAGGCAGAATTGCTGAGGGCGTGGTGGTGAGAATAGAAAATGCTTATTCAAAGGATAATAATGGTTTTCCTGAAGTTCATTTGGGAAATAAGGGCAGGGTTATTGTTGGTGTTGATGAAGATGTTGGTGAGGTGAATATGAACTTTTTCAGGCCTCTTAAGAAAATATCTGAACTTAATGAGAATGAAAATGCAGATATTTGCGGTACGATAGTGCAGGTTTTTGAGCCTAAAACTTATGACTGCTGTTCTGAGTGCAGACGCAAAGTCAGTTTTGAGAATGGCGGATATACTTGCAGTGTTCACGGAAAGATTAACAAGAAAGAATCAAAAGTTTTGAATTTTTATCTTGATGATGGGGGTGGGAACATCAGAGTTGCTGTTTTTGGAGAACTGGCTGGTGAGCTTTTGAAGAGTGATAATTTTGAGCAAATTAAAGATGATATGATGGGCATGCAGGTCAGAATCAGTGGAAGAGTCGTGAAAAATGTTTTTGGCGACAGGATAGAATTTAATGCTAATTCTTTTAGTGAGTTGAATCCAAAAGAAATTTTAAAGGGGATGGCTAGTCAAGTTGAGGCATAGGACTCATTTGGTTTTTGCAATATTGGTTGGGCTGGTTTCGTTTAGATATCTTGGGTCTGGAAATGCGTGGTTGTGGATGTTGCTTGCTGGTGTTGGCGGCGTGATTCCTGATATTGATATTCCCCAAAGCTGGGTTGGCCGCAAGAGCGGTGTTGTTTCTGAGATTGTTAGTTTTGCTTTTGGTCATCGTGGTTTTATCCACTCTGTCTGGATGGTCTTGATTTTGAGTGTTTTAATGTTTGGAGTAGTGGGAATAGTTTCTGTTGGTCTTTTGATTGGCTACTTGTCTCACTTGTTTTTGGATTGTTTTACAAAACAAGGAATTTACTTGTTTTATCCTTTTAGAAAAAAGGTGCGTGGGTTTGTCAGGTCTGGCGGGTTGGTTGACTGGCTATTGTTTTGGGTGTTTTTTGGAGGGGTTATGTTTATAATTTTTTCTAGTTTGCTTAATTGATGGGAAAAATGAATCATCCTGGATATGACATTCCGAGACCTACCAAAAGGCAGTATTATGAAGTTTGTGATAAACTTGTTTCCAGATTAATGGAATCTGGAGAGATGGGATTGAGCTTGATGGGGCACGGCTCTTTTTTTAGAGATGGAGATTGTAATTTTGGGGTTAGTGACCAGGACTTTTTTTGATATTTCCTGAATGTTTTGTGACTGATAAAAAGTTGTTTAGGCAGATTTCTGTTGTTTTTGCTGATGCATTAGGTGATAAGAAGATTAAACTTCAGGTTTGTCCTCTTGATTTGGGTGTTGCAAAGGACGGGAGGTTTAATTCCTTGACTGAAGATTTTCGCAACCATCTTAGTTCAGATGCAAAAATTCTTGTTGGTCCTGATTATAGAGATAGAATAAATTATTTTAGATTTAAAGATTCTACTGAAGGCGTATTATCCCATAACTTGCGCAAGGCCAGATTAAGCATATTACTTTCTGAGCATAACAGGAGAAATGATTATGGTGAATTTTTAAATAAGTTTGATACTCTTCTTAGCGCGGTTAGTGGTGTTCCTAAGCAGATAATGTATTTGATTGACAGAAACTTAAGAGCGAGCAGATTTTCTTCTTTGGAGATTTTGTCTTCAACATTTCCTAATCTTGATATTGAGCCACTTGAAAGAATCAAATGGTTGTATAATAATCATATTGAATATGATGGAGTTTATCATAATCCTGAAGAATTGGTTGATTTCTCAATGGATGCTCTTGGTTTTTTTGAGAATGTGATTAAATCATATGTTGGGAAGTTTCCTTTGGGGAAAAATAGAAAGTGAGTTAATTGGTTATTAGATTATTTTGGTTGTTGGTCTTGGCGTGTGGGTGGTTGTGCTATCAGTGGGTTTTTAAGTTCCCTTTCTAATTTTCTTACTGCTTCTTCGCGTTTTTTATCATCTCTTCTTTTTTCTTCTTTACGTTTTATATCCCTTCTTTTATTGTACTTTGAAAGTAAATAAAGCACTAATCCCCGAAGTTTTTCATGAGGACCAGAATAAAACTTGTCTACTTCTATGCAGTGTCTTACATATGAAGGAGTATCGCCCATATCTGAGCTAAAACCATCCTCCCATATTTCGCTAATTTTTATTTTATGTTCTAGATAATGGATTTTATGTTCCAGATATCTGTGGTAGTTAGGGTCACACTCGCCAAAAATTTGATCCTGTTTGTGAGTCCAGTCTTCTACTTCTGTATCTCTTAATCTACCTATTAACTTTCCTACTACCTTTTCTGCCTTCTTTTCTAATCTTTCTTCTTTTAAAGTCATTTTATTTCTCTGTTGGTTGTTTAGCACCGAGATAATCTATTTCATATATATTGTCGAAATGGTCAAAACCTAATAACCACGGAGGAAGAGGAGGGCATTTGTGGTTTTCACCTCCAATTAGAGTGTAAAATCCCACTTCCTTGAATACTCCACTTCCTTTAGATTTACATAATATCTCTTGGTTCTTTTTTCCTTGTTTATTATCAGGAATTCTTTCTAACTCTAAACAATATTCATTTACAAGGAGTTCGAATTCTTGGAGATTATGACAATTTTTTTCTAAAAAATGTTTAATAAATTCCCTATTAGTCCTTGGAACCCTATTAAAGATGTAACCGAATCTCTCTTTTACAACCTTTTCTAGACCAGACAAACTAATTTCACCTACCTCTAGAAAAGCACCGGTTATAGGATATCCAACCCATTTATCATGTGTGTCTAGATTTCTTTTTGTTTTATCTATTCCTTCGATTTTACCCCGAAGGTCTGCTAAATGGAACTTTACTCCTTCGTGACTAATATCCCTTCTAGGATTAATAAATAAATACCTAAACCCGGTAATAGAATCATCTATCCTAACTTGACCAGCTATTAAGCTTTTTTCTTCTTTATCACTCATACAACTGCCCAAGACATTTATATCATATGCATTCTTTTCAAAATGCATCTTTGTTCCTGCCATATTAAGATGTTTTAATGCAATAGCTGAGTGTGTTAACCCTTCTTTATCATACATATCTCTTATACCAAATCGCTTTATTATCTCTAACCAATCAAATCCATTTTTCTTAACAAAATCTATTGTTGGTCTCCATTGTTCGGGGCAAATTTCATTATCATACTTTTGCATCCGTCTTAAGTTTTCGGGGTAATCTTCCATTTTAATCACTTTATAGAAGTTACCTATTCATACTTAAATAATAGTAATTCTTTTTAGAATTACAATAACGAAAAACTTAAATACCGGGCCTACTTGTGTTCCTTCATGAATACAAATATACTAGAAACTATCGGATTAACAAGAAACCAAGCAGAAGTTTATATAGCATTATTGAAACTAGGCTCTGCAACAGCACAACAAGTAATAAAAGAATCAGGAATGCACCGCTCTCCTGTTTATGATGCTTTGGAAAAACTTCAAGAACAGGGATTAGTTAGTTCTGTTGTTAAAGATTTTAAGCGATATTTTCAAGCAGTTTCTCCAAAAAAGCTTTATTCTTATCTCGAAGAAAAGAAACAAGAATTAACAGAAGCAATGCCAGAACTGGAAAAACTCGAAGGCATGAAAAAAGAAGAAATTAATGCCTCAATATACAAAGGAAAAGAAGGCATTAAGACAATCCACTCTGAAATGTTGAAAGAGAATAAAGACATTCGTGTTTTAGGCGGAAAAGGATTAATATTTTCAGAATTAGAGTTTTTTATTCCTCACTTTGAAAAAGAAAGAATTGAGAAAGGATTAAAATGGAAGGTTCTTTGGGATAAAGAAGAAACAAAAAAAGAAGTTTCAAAAAGAGAGCTTGTTGAAGGAAAAGTGCTTCCAAAAGGAAACGAAACAAAAAGTGTTGTAAATATCTATGGAAATAAAGTCGCTATCTTTTTATGGAAGGAAAAATATCCTAGTGCATTTGTTATTAACAATAAAGATGTCGCAGATTCTTTCAGGACCTGGTTTGATTTGATGTGGAAATTAGTTATCCCATAAAATAATTTGAGGCGAAGTCGAAGCAATATATGCGAAGCACTGGTAGAATACCCCCAAGTTAAAACCCAAAATCTATTGCAACTGACAACTATCAAACAAAGTTTTATTGTGTTGTATCTTCTCTGGAATATATTTTGTAGCATATAGGTCTAAGGGACAGGTGTGGTGGAAGGGTTTATATATTTTTAGAGTTTAGGGTATTTTGTGCTTATCTGCGTGACAATTTTTGCGTGATAAGCATAATATGAAATAAAATGCGAATAGCAAGGAGGTGGTCGAAATGACCAACAGACCAATAAGAAAATGGAGGGCTTCTAATTTTGAAGTTGCCTTATGGAGCAATAAGTCCAAAAAGAATTCTGGTGAAGAGATTGAATTTAAGACCCTGAGTTTAAGAAGAGGTTACAAAAAGAAAGACGAGGATATATGGAGAGATGAAACAATTAATCTCAGGAGAAATGACATCCCAAAAGTGATGGTTCTTCTCGGGAAAGTTCAGGAAGAGCTTTTGCTTAATGACAGCAGGGATAAAATGAATGATGAACTTGAAAGGTTGGAGGAGGATTAAGATGAGTTCTTTAGATGTAGATGAACAAGATTCATCAGACCTTCGTTCGACTTCGTCTCACAAAGGAAAAGCTTCTGCAAAAGCAGAGAATGCAAAAGCAGAAGATGGAAAAAAGGGGGAGAAATCCCCTGAACCTATTTTAGATGAAGTGTCTGAGAAAATAGAGAACAAACCTTTGGATAAATCTTCTAATGCTGCTAAAGATACCAATGATGCTAATACCACTAAAAATACTAATACCACTAAAAATGCTAATACCACTAAAAATACTAAGGACATTAGCATAATGGACCTTCCGGGTGTTGGTGCAGCAACTGCTGAGAAACTCATAAATGGTGGTTTTGATAATCTTATGCGCATTGCTGTTTCCAGTCCTGGTGAACTCGTAAATGTTGCTGGTGTTACTGAAATGATTGCAAGGAAAATCATTAAGGCTTCGAGAGATGGTCTTAATATGGGTTTTGAATCTGGAGTTGAGTTATTGAGGAAGAGGAAAGAGGTTGTTAAGATTAGTACTGGAAGCAAAGCATTTGATGCGCTGATTGGCGGGGGTATTGAAACAGGAGCGATTACAGAGTGTTATGGTGCTTATGGGAGTGGCAAGACCAGTTTGGCTCATCAGCTTGTTATTAATGCCCAGTTACCTGTTGGTCAGGGTGGTGCAGGCGGGGGTGTTGTCTGGATTGATACTGAAGGAACAATAAGGCCTGAATATATTAAACAACTTGCAGAAGCAAGAAATCTCGACCCCATGAAAATCCTTGAGAATTTTAGGGGAGTCAGGTCTTTTAATTCTGACCATCAAATGCTTCTTGTTGAAAAAGTTGAAGAATTAATAAAACAGGGGTTTCCACTAAAACTGATTATTGTTGATTCTTTGATGAGCCATTACAGGAGCGAGTTTGTTGGCAGAGGAACTTTGGCTGACAGGCAGCAGAGATTGAACAAGCACATGCACGCGCTCTTGAAATTAGCAACAAATTACAGTCTGGCTGTTTATGTGACTAATCAGGTTATGGCGAGACCAGATACTTTTTTTGGAGACCCTACTGAAGCAATAGGCGGGCACATTGTTGCACACACCTCAACTGTGAGAGTTTATCTGAGAAGAGGAAAAAAAGGAACAAGAGTCGCAAAACTTGTTGATGCTCCTGCGCTGCCTGATGGAGAAGTGGTATTTCAGATAACTGATGAAGGAATAAAGGATGTTTAGACGCAGGTTTATATATTGACTTGTCTATGCCTTAAAGGGAACTTGAAATGGATTTTGAAAATATAAAAACCAAATTTCATGAATTTAAAAAGAAGCATGAAGCAGAATCTTTTTCAAAGATTGATAACTTTTTTGAGGAAATAAAAAAGATATACTTGGATGAGAAAACAGAAGAGTTGATGAATAAAGGATTAAACAGGGATTCTGCTCATAACAAAGCTAGGCAGTCTTGGAGAACCTTTGTTGGTCATTCACTACAGGGATTGTTAGCCGTAATGTTAAAAGAGTTGTTTGAGGGAACAGATGTAAAATTTGTTAAGGATTCTGAATTGAGGGGTAGTTCTCTTTCTAAAGAAAAAGACTTAGTTAGGAGAATGTTGGAAATTCATTTCAATGATTATTCATTCTTACCTGATGCAGATATTATCGCTTACAGGTATGACAAAAAATTAGAAAAAGTGAAAATTTATTGTATTTTTTCAGTAAAGAATTCTTTTAGAGAGAGAGGGTTTGAAACAACTTACTGGAAGCTTAAATTGATGGAAAACGAGACTACTAGGAATATCAAGGTGTTTATGATTACTCCTGACAAAGATAATGAAATAAGTATGATCAGGGGGGTAAGGGGGCCAAAGAAGACGAGAGTCATCTTGGAATATGAATTGGATTCTATATATATATAGCAAGAGAAGATTTTGAAAAAACAAAAAAAGTTAAAATGATAGATAATCTGTTTGAGGATATTAAATCTTTAGTTGGGGAAGATGAAAAATAATCCTTTTTTGAATCAAATCATAACCGGAGATGTTGTAGAAAAAATGAAAGAAATACCTAATAATAGTGTTCATCTTACAATAACTTCCCCCCCTTATAATGTGGGCAAAAATTATGACAACCATAATGACAATATGGATTATGGGGAATATCTTAGCTGGTTGGGTAGTGTTTGGAAAGAGACTAAGAGAGTTCTTGTCCCTGGGGGAAGATTTTGTTTGAATATTGCTCCTACCGGGATAAAAGATTTTGTTCCCATCCACCATGATTTTTCTAATCAATTGAGGAAGTTGGGTATGAAATTCAGGACTGAGATTGTTTGGTATAAACAGACCATGTTACGAAGAACTGCTTGGGGAAGCTGGAAAAGTCCTTCGAATCCACATGTTGTTCCCTCGTGGGAATATATCCTAGTTTTTACAAAGGATGGAGACAAATTAGAGGGCAATCATACGAATGCCGACATTACTACAGAAGAATTCAAGGAATATTCTGACGGTCACTGGAAAATTCCTCCGGAGATTAATAGGAATGGTCACCCTGCTCCTTTTCCTGAAGAGTTGATATACCGCTTAATTAAGTTTTATTCTTTTAAAGGGAATATTGTTTTAGATATGTTTGGAGGAACAGGAACTGTTGCTTTAGTGGCATTTAAAACAGGAAGAAATTTTATACATGTAGACATTTCTGAAGAGTATAACAAGACAACAAAGAAAAGATTAGATGAAATTAGGAACCAATTAAAGCTACGGGAATATGATTCAGGAAGTAAACCACAAAAGATTTAACTAAACCAGGAGTGTTGAGCGAGTTTATGAAAAATGAATAAGATAACAAAAAGTTTTAAAGGAATTAAAAGGGACATAATGATTTAAAAGGAACATAGTGATTTTAAGAAAAGAATGCCCTGTCTTGAAAGGAAAATAAAATGCACGGTAGAAAACTCATTTCGATGTTGAGTTATTTTAAAATAAGTTTTTTCATACCTTTTATAACCTGCTTGTAACCCCCTGGCATAACACAAAAACTTTATATATGTGGTTTGTGTTTATTTTTTTATGGCTGTGGGAAAAAAAGTGGTGGTTGAGAAGATGAATAAAAAAAATACTTCAAGAGATGCTCATCCTGTTTTAGGTAGCAAACTTACTCTTGGGCAGAGGGCTGCTGACAAGCTTACAAGCGGAATGGGTTCTTGGGGGTTCATATTAATGTTCTTGTTTTTTATGATGATATGGATATTAATTAATGCTTACTTTCTGATTATATATACAAAAAGCGGAGCTTTTGATCGTTATCCTTTCATCTTACTGAACTTGGTCTTGTCCTGCCTTGCTGCTATTCAGGCACCGATAATCTTGATGAGCCAGAACCGAGAAGCAGAAAAGGACAGGGCAAGAATGAATTATGATTATCAGGTTAACAGGAAAGCTGAGAGAGGAATTCAAAAACTGCAGAAGGATGTTGGATTTTTGAAAAGAAAGTTGGGTGGGAAGAAGTGATTAAATTACTTTTGGACATTCGTGCCATTTCTTGTATTTTGGAATGAGGGGTTTTTTTGCGAGGCCCATTGCTTCTCCCTGATTGGTTATTTGATTATTTAAATTAAGCAAGACATATCCTTCATATTCCTCTATCTCCAGGATTTCTTTTTTTGTTTTGTGGGTTATATTTTCTTTGCACAAGTTTGGTGAGTAGTATATCTTAAATTCTTCTTGATGGTCCATACTTCTTACCTGCTGAAGAATTATACCTGGTGCTATTTCCAAGAGGTTTAGGTATAGAAGGGTAGTTAGGCCTGATTCTCTTAATTGTGCTGCTATTAATGATGTGCTTTGCGGGCTCATACTCTTTTAAGTTGAGAAAGTTTTATAAGCTTTTTTAGAATATAATCCCATATGCAGGAATTAAAAAATCAGGTGTGCCCGGTTTGCCACAAAAAAGAGATGACGCTTATTGAGGATGTTAAAGAGATTCCTCATTTTGGAAATTGTTTTATCATGTCTATGACCTGTGAGAACTGTAAGTATCATACTTCTGATGTTGAAGTTGAGAATAATAAGGGGCCGTGCCAGATAACTTTTGTTGCCAAGGGGGACAAGGATATGAAAGTTAGAGTTGTTAAGTCTGGACAGGCAGAGGTTAGTGTTCCCACACTTAGGATGAAAGTAAGTTCTGGTCCTGGTTCTGTTGGTTATGTTTCCAATGTTGAGGGTGTCTTGAAAAGGTTCAAGGGGGTTATTGAAAATGAGAGAGATAATGCTGAAGACCCTGATACAAGGAAAGCTGCAAAAAATCTTTTGAAAAAGTTGTGGAAGGTTGAGTGCGGTGATGCAGAGGTTAAAATTGTGATTAAGGATCCAACTGGAAATTCCGTTATTCTTTCTGACAAGGCAGAGGTTAAGAAGGTGAGGGGGTAGTTTTTTATATTTTTCTGTTTTATGTTTTTGTATGAAATTAGAAACTAT
>JAHJQH010000098.1 GCA_018819375.1 Nanobdellota archaeon | reverse complement strand
TCAAAGACTCAAATCAAACGATTCTTCAAGCCAGCTTTTGTTGCATTATTCTCAAGTAAATGGCGGTTTATTAAAAGAAATTACAAAATCAAGTTCTGAAAAAAAGTAACAGACGCGCTGGGGGATGGATAACAATACCAACCACAAGCACCCTTGATTTCTCCTCAACCCTGCAACCCTGAAAGCGTCAATAAATATAATTAAGGCTGCTATGTTCCCATCCTGACCTGATTCCCATAAATACCGACCAAACAGGACAAGGTCTCAATGTCAAAACCAAGACTCGTGATTAACACTGCTACCTCTCCCTCAGCTTCAACCCTGCCTAAGGCTTGTTTGCAGTTACAGGAGAAAGCCAACCTCCCGGTCTAGTCTGTCAATATATCTACTCTAGAATATACTTATAAACTTTACGAAACCTGGAATCTGAAACCTGGAATCTGAAACCTGCAACCTCATTTAATTCTCTCAATCAATTATCACAATCCCACAAAACAACCGCATTGTCAGAATAATCCTTCTTGACAAGATAAACCTTGACAACTTCGCACTCTTTTTTCAGGAAATCAGCAGGAATAGAAAGTCCAAATCCAAGTGTGTTCCCGCGAGAATCTAAACTAATTTTAGTAATAATGAATTTCACACCCCTTATTTTTTCAACAATATCCTCAACCTCGACCATTCCAGTCATTAGGTTCTTTGGGTTGGTATCAGCAATGTTCCCAGCTAATCTTCTGCCACTCAACAATCCAACAAGAGGGACTATGTCAAAACTTCCATATATTGTATCACTCTCTAAGGAGTTTTCCTCAACAAGTTCAACAAGCTCGTCAATAAAATCAATGTTAGCAGAACTAACGTGATTCTTGAAATAAAAACCAACATTCCAGCAGGTCAGTAAAATCAAAAACACTACAACCCCCCACTTAAAACACCTTAACTTTCTAAAGAGAAATATGAATCTGGTCGCAAACATTGCCAAGCACCCAACGATTAATCCAAAATACAAGTAATAAACATCAGAGTAAACAGCATAAAACATTATTAAGAACAAGCTCACAAGACCAGGAACCAACAATTTCCTCTTGCCCTTGCCAAATAACAACCAGCCAATGCTCCCCAACACCAATACGAAATCCCCCTTAAAAAAGAACTTGAAAACATTCCATTTATTCAGCCCAATCCCTTTAACCAGCCCCATCCTGAAAAGAAAAACATTAAGAACATAATTCCCGGAAATAATTTCAAAAAACAAGCTGACAATCAAGAACAAACCTCCGCAACTAAGAATAAATTTCCAGAACCACTTGCGCTTCCATATCAGGACATACAACCCAACACCAGCAATAGCAAAAGGAGAATACAGGCGGGTCAGCATTGCCAAACTACCAAAAATTCCACTGACAACGGGTTTTCCTAATTCAATGAAATAAACCATGCCCAAAACAAAAAAAGCAGAGATATGAACGCCTGTGGAATAATCAGTCGTAAGCAAGACCAAAAAACTGAACAAGTACAAGATACTGCTCACAAGCCCCTGCGCCACCCCAAACTTCCTTCTCACGAAATCATAAACAAAAAACCCTGAACCAAGGGTAAACAAGATTGGGATGAACTTCAACAAAATAACCTTGCTCCCAACAACTAACAGCCCAAGAGCCATGATATATGCCTGAAGTGGGGGGCTTGCAAAAAAGAAATCCTTGTAAGGCACTAATCCCTCAAGAATGAGCTTGCCCATATACATGTAAGTATATCCATCGCTGAACTTGAATCTAAGTGCAGCTATCTTTACCAAAAGAAAAACTAAGCTGATTACTCCCCACACAGCAAACCCTTTTTTCTTGTCCATCCTCTTCAGAGAAACAAATAAGAGCAACTATAAAAAACTAATGGGGCCGCCCAGATTTGAACCGGGGTCACCAGGCCCCGAACCTGAGATGCTAACCAAACTACACCACGGCCCCAAAACAAGAACAAAAATAAGACGAGCTTAAAAGATTTTCGTATGGACTGGCCGGGAATCGAACCCGGGATCTCTTCCACGCCAAGGAAACGCGATACCACTTCGCTACCAGCCCAGTCAGGTAACTAATCAAACAAGGCTATAAAAAACTTTATGCTAATGGGATTTGATGGACATGCTGGGAATCGAACCCAGGATCTCTCCCTTGCGAAGGGAACGGTTTACCACTAACCTACAGGCCCGAAACAGGTTTACCCTTTACCATAAAAACAAATAAACTTTTCAGTAGGAAAGCTCAAATAATTTTGCCCAATTTAGCCAATTTTTCCCCAGCCAGATATTTTCTAAGAACATCATCAAGTTTTGCAATCTTAATCCTGATTTGTTTCATTGAATCCCTGTCTCTCAAAGTGACTGTATTATCCTTCAAGCTCTTATGGTCCACAGTTATCATGCAAGGACATCCAATCTCATCAACTCTTCTGTACATTCTGCCAATAGAACCTTTGCTGTCATAAAGAACATAAAAATCCATGTTCCTGACAAGCTCATAAACCTCTGTCGCCTTTTCAGGCAGTTTATCTTTACTGACAAGAGGAAAAACAGCAACATCTATGGGAGCAACCCCAGCAGGAAAACTAAAAAAAACCCGCTCCTTCTCTTTTTTGAAAAACAAGTCCATCAATGCCCATATATGCCTGTCAACTCCAAAACTCAATTCCAGTACATGAGGAATAAACTTCTTCCCATCATATAAGATTTCAAACTTTTCTTTGGAACCTTTTTGATGTTGCGTCAGGTCATAACCGCCCCTGTAATGGACACCAGATACTTCTTTAAAACCACCAAGAGTATCTAATTCAATCTCAGCATCAAAGTGAATCTGATTGTAAAATGCCCTCTCTTTTTCACTCAATTCCCTAAACCTGAACTTCACTTCAGGAATCTTGAGTAATTCTAAATAAAACTTCTGAACTTGTGCAAGATGATAAACATAAAACTTCGGTAATCCAATCTTTTTATTGGCATCTGCACAACTGATTTCCAGCACGCCCCCTTTGTTCCTGTCCCTGACTAAAAATAATTTCAGTTTATAATTCCTGATTTCTTCCCATCTCTCTGCCTCGTCTATGTTCTTTGGATCAAAGAATATCTGCAGTTCAGCTTGTGTAAATTCTCTTAATCTAAAAAATCCCTGTCTGGGAGAGATTTCATTTCTAAAAGCTTTCCCGATAATGGCAAGACCCATAGGTAGTTTTTCTCTTAGGGCCATAAACTCCCTCTTAAAAGAAACAAAAGCAGATTGTGCAGTTTCAGGCCTCAGATACATAACTGAATCACCAGTAACACCAACCCTCAAGTCAAACATCATGTTAAAGAACTTAACATTCCCCAACCCCCCGCCGCACTTAGGACACTTCAGCTTGTTATCTTTTATCATCTTATCCAGTTCTTTCTCTTTTAATCCGTCAACATTAATCCCAATTTCATCTTCTATAAGCTCATCAGCCCTAAACCTGAAATG
Source organism: Nanobdellota archaeon (assembly GCA_018819375.1). Taxonomy (GTDB): domain Archaea; phylum Nanobdellota; class Nanobdellia; order SCGC-AAA011-G17; family GW2011-AR20; genus JAHJQH01. Next base: position 1,808 of record JAHJQH010000098.1, on the reverse strand, counting down.
GCACTTGGAACACTCTGTTAAAGGATCATTGAAATGAGCAAGATGCCCGGAACTCTGAAAAACCCCCCTGGAAAGTATGTTAACATCCTCTATCTCAAAATAATTAGTGTCCAGTCCAAGAAAAAAATCCCTCCATATGTTCTCAAACTTGTGCTTCATCAGGGTTCCAAGATGACCATAAGTCCAAAAACCAGCAGTAGATGAATATGCTTCTCCAGAAGGAAAAAAGAATCCTCTTTTGCCGGCAATATTAATTATCTCGTCTGCCTTAGGTTTGTTAATCTTAATTTGTCCAACCATGTCCAAACTAAACCATTTTAGTTAAATTTAAATGTTTTGATTTCAGCATCTAAACCATGTATGACATAGAATTAGATAAAGCGATAATGGAAATAGGAAAAATAAAGCCAAATCTCATCCTCATTCAGTTGCCAGAAGGTCTGAAAAAGCAGGCAATTGAGCTCTCACAAAAAATAGAAAAAGAAACAGGAGCGAACACTATCATCTCAGGAGAACCGTGTTGGGGTGCTTGCGACATAGCAGAACAAGAAGCAAAAGAACTAAAAGCAGACCTAATACTTCACTTCGGCCATAACGAGTTCACAAGGACTTCAATAAAAACAATTTATGTTCCGGTCAAGTACAAGGAACAAATAAAAATCAAAAAAGACCAGTTCCAGAAACTCGACAAGTTCAGGAGCATAATGATTCTTGCATCAGCTCAATACACTAACCAGGTAGAAAAGATAAAAAAGCAGATAGGAGAAAAAGCAAAAACCTTTGTAAGCCCACTAATCCTCGGATGCAAGGTTCCGACAATAAACACAGACGCAGCAATAGTAATTGGTAATCAGTTCCACGCACTCGGAGCAGCATTAAAAACAGAAAAACCAGTTTTCCTCTTAGACAAGGAAGGAAATTTGAAAGATATGAAAAGATTAAAACTACAAACACTCTCAAACAATCTCCACAAAATCCACGAATTCAGGGACGCGCACAACATAGGCATCATCATCTCAACAAAACCAGGTCAAAAACAACTGGAGCTCGCACAGAAAATAAAGCAGGAATTAGAAGCAGACCAAAAAAACGCAGTCATAATCTCACTAAAAGAAATCACTAACACTCAGCTCAACAACTTCTACACCATAGAGGCATTCATAAACACCGCCTGCCCCCGCCTCTCCACAGACAACACGCAGGAATTTGACAAGCCGTTAATCCACTACACAGACTTGGAATAAGAAGACTGAAACTTAACTCAAATCCCAGATAACTTCATAATCTGATAAGCAAGATCTTTCCTACCAAGAGTCCCTATCACCTTGTCCTCTTCATCAAAAATCAAAAGACTCTGCAAGAAACGATGTTCCAGAAATCTTTTACGGACAGAACTAATTGTATCAGTTTCTCTTGCAAAAGGATAGTTCTTTATATCACCCATAATCTCTTTAACTTTTATTTCTCCTAAATTAATCTTCTTTTTTCGGGTGAGGTAATCCAAAACTTGTTCATATTGAATTACTTTCACCGAATCAGTGCTCCCTTCAACAATACAAAAATAACATCGCTTCTCCCCAACAAGACGTAAGTAATCTAAAAGAGTTGAATTCTTTGTAATACTGGGAACATCACTCAGTGAAAGACTTTTAAGGGACATTCCTTTAATAGTTTCTAATTTCATACAAAAACATAAAACAGAAAAATATAAAAAACTACCCCCTCACCTTCTTAACCTCTGCCTTGTCAGAAAGAATAACGGAATTTCCAGTTGGATCCTTAATCACAATTTTAACCTCTGCATCACC
>JAHJQH010000097.1 GCA_018819375.1 Nanobdellota archaeon | reverse complement strand
TTTCATTTTTCTTCCTAAAAATGGACCTTCATTCTCTTGCGTGCTCATTGAAGGTTTCATTCCAACCTCGGTTCGATTGGATTATTTTTTACTTTCTTGAATAACACCTTCATCATTGCCCCATTAATTTTCCTTTTATCCTTTTCTTTGAACCTTATTATGTTCACCAATAAAGTAAAAAACATTGCTATTCTGTATATTATTGAGTTTAAGGTTCCGTGGTGCTTTTTGCAAAATAAAATAGAATTTTTTAAAGAATGACTTTCCCATTTCATCATCCCTGCGATATCGCTTTTGTTGGTTGCTCCACCAAAATGGATTACAGGACCAAAAGGGAGATGCACAGCATCATACCCTGCTTTTTTCATCCTATGTTGCCAATCTAGTTCATCTGCATATACAAAATATTGTTCATCCATCAACCCAACTTTCTTTATCGCCTCTCTTCTTATCATGCAGAATGCCCCCTTGACGTGTCCTGTATAATGTATGCTCTTATCAGCCCCAAAAGATGAAATCCAATCTATTTTTTTCAACTTTTTTGACCTTGGATGCAGAACTCTCGATATCTTATTCATTATTAACTTTTTTGGCTCAATAAACATTGGGCCGTGACTTTGCTGGAATGAACCATCTTGAAATATTAATCTCAGTCCTGTTACTCCGACTTCTGGATTCTCCTCCATATAATCAAAAAGTTTTCTTATTACATTGTCTTCTATTAAGATGTCATTGTCGCATATAATAATGTATTTACCCTTTGACTTTTGTATCCCCTTATTTTTGGATGCTAATTCTCCCACATTCTTATCATTTCTGAACAAGTTTACATTTTTTATACTCTTTAATCTTGAGAAATCCTCCATTCTTGAGACATCATCAATTAAAATAATTTCATAATTCACTTTCTCCGTGTATTTCCTAATGGACCCAATACACTTTTTAGTCATTCCTGAACCATTATAGTTTGCTATTACTATTGAGACATCTATTTTTTTTTGCATTTTTCTCCCTAAATCTCATTCTCTTTTTTTACCGAGAATGTTATTTCTTTTTGAACACAATTTTTAATTCAAAAGCTGGAAACAACGCCTTCAACATAGTATTTTCATAAACAAAAGGATATTTATTAGCAAGTTTTTCTATTAAAGGATTCAAAGGAAGATACCAATCTCTTTCAAAGGATAAATGCCGACTTATCTCCTGAAAATCATTGAATATATCACATTCCCGATCCCCACAAGGTCTGAAAGAGAAATAATTAAAGAGTTTGGTTACTTCTGACTGAGCATATCTTCCTGTGAAGTGTGGGACCACTAACACAATTACCCCCCCTGGTTTTAGGATTCTTAATATCTCCTTAAAGAATTTGTGATATGGAAGTGTCAAATGCTCTAAGAGAAGCCTGACATATATTCTATCAACACTATTTCCTTTAAAGGGATAAGGTGCCTTGTTTAAATCTGTGCACATATCAATTCCTTCCCCCCTGAATTGATCGATATTTATCCACCCTTTTCTTATATCGTACCCACACCCAAGATTTAATTTAAGCTCTTTTTTCTCCATCTTTTTATACCTTCTAAATGTTTATTTAAACATTTCTTTTTACTTATTTGGTGAGCCATTTTTAGATTAAGATAAACCTTTATGCTAATCTCTTAATAACCTTCTCTATTTTTTTTGTTGATTTTCCCAATTGTGTGTATATGGCCTTAAACAGATTCAATGAGTCTATTGGCTGAGCTATTCTTGAGCCAAACCTGCTCCTAAACTTGTCATTTAATCTTTCTTTCAAATTAATGGATTTTCTTGCTAATTCTTCAATATTTGGGTCATCAGGCAACACAAGATAAGGGAATTTAAAATGTTTGTCCTTTATTGTAAATTCATTGTAACTCAACCTATGATTTTTTGTTATTTCGGCTCCTGAATAAGCTTCTATATAGGGAAATATTGTAATTCTCGCTCCTTGTTCCATCAAATCAACTGAATTTTCAATTGTGATGTTTAAATCTTTTTCTGTAGAACTTGGCAGGAATAACATCAAAGACGATTGAGATACTAATCCAACTCTTAAAGTATCCAAAATTGCTTTCCTGGATACCTTTTCGTAATCATCCCTTCTTGTTTTTTTAATGTCTTTTGCCAATGAACTTGAGAAAGTTTCTACACCATAGAAAACAATCTTAAAACCAGCTTTTTTCATTTTTTTTAAGGTATCATAATCAACATTGTCCACCCTTCCCATACACATCAGATTATATTTTCCATCAAATGTTTGCATTGATTTATAGAATTCCTCATTTCTTTTCTTGTCTAACATAAAATTATCGTCATTAAAGTAAAATGCGGTGGTTTCTGGATAAGCCCGTATGGCTTTTTTTATTAAAGAAATAATCTCCTTAGATGTTAATTGCAAGAGTTTTTGTTTTTCTTCACTTGCTTCATCCAAGAAATTAGTGGAAGAACAAAATGTGCATCCCATCGGACAATAATTGGAAGTCATAAGCCTGATTGTTTTTACCATTCCTTCGTTTTTCATAGCTTTTAAGTGTTCTCCACCATATTGTTCTGCCATATATTTCCAATAATTATTGTAAGGAATATTTTCAAAAGATAAACATAGAGAAATCTCCTTAAATTCTTCAACACTCATCTTTTTTAGGAGAGGTGTTGAATAAATCTTTCCATTTTGTTTTAGATGTATTCCTGGAATATCCCTCAACTCGCCTTCGTGTCCAAGAATATTTTCTAATGTTTTTTCTCCATAACCTCTAACCACAATACCCGCAGGTGTTTTTTTAAGAATTTCTTCATAATTAAACGATGCTCCCTGACCACCAATTATCTTAAGAGCATTTGGTTGTATATCTTCTACATCAAAAATAATCCTTAAGTCATGTTCGAGTGTAGGATGTAGAAGACTACTCCCAATTATATCATAATTACATGATTTTAATCTTTCGTATAGTCCCTCCTTTCTTAAGTTTGGGTCGACAACATCAACATTCGCCACACCTTTGCTCTTTAAATAAGAGGCTATTCTATGTATTCCTAGAGGGGGGGCTAAGTATTGACCGGTCCTTATATTCGGATTATGAGGCCCTATTAACAAAACATTTTTCATAATTTATGGAATCTCTTGGAAAAATATATAAACCCTTCTGAAATTATCCCTTTTTTGCAAAAATATATAAATTGTTTTCTTATGATACAAACATGGAAGACTCTTGGCTTAAGTCTATGAAAGGAATCTTTAAAGGTGCTGGGGTAGTTGTATTAGGGATTTTTCTTTCCAAGATCTTTGGTTATATCTATAGGATAATTGTTGCTAGAACAGGAACTGAACCTTATGGTCTCTTATCTATTGGTCTTGCTTTTTTTGGAGTTCTTGTCTCTTTATCCTTATGTGGGCTGCATATGGGTGTTTTGAGATATGTTTCTTACTACAAGAACAAACAAAATCCATCCAAGATTAAATCCACTATCTTAACTACCTTAAAAATATCTCTTTTTTTGAGCTTAATCTTATCTTTTTTATCTTTTGTTTTATCTCCTTGGCTGGCAAATACATTTTTCCATAACCCGGAACTTGTTATCATATTCAGGATTATCTCATTCTCAATTCCATTTGATGTTTTAGCCATCATCCTTTTTCAAGTAAACAAAGCATTTCAGATTGTTAAATACGAGATTGTTATCAAGTATATAGGGGAGAATCTCATTAAAATAATATCCTTGATCTTTTTCTTGGCTCTTGGATTTAAGATTATTGGCCCTACTCTTGCTTATGTTATTGGAGTCATACTCACAGGCATAATCACTTTTTTCATAACTCGGAAAAAAGTTTTTAATTTTCTTGATAAGAATCTTGAATATACCCCGATGTACAGGAAACTCTTTTCTTTTTCCTGGCCTTTGCTATTTACCTCTTTTTTGCTTATGCTCATCTCCTGGACTGATACCTTGATGTTAGGGTACTTTAAAACAGTGTCTGAAGTAGGAATCTACAATGCTGCTATGCCGACAGCCCAAATTTTGTATATTATCCCTTATGCTTTTTCCTTCTTGTTTATTCCAATCTTAACAAAATTTTATGCCAAGAAAAAATGGACCTTACTAAGTCACTTATACTACTCCACTACTAAATGGATTTTTATCATAAATCTTCTTGTCTTGACCACTTTTATCTTTACTTCTAAAACAATTATCCAACTCCTTTTCGGTCCTAATTATTTTAGTTCCATAATTCCCTTGATGATACTGTCTACCGGGTGCTTCATAGGTTATTTTCCCATAAACTCTGAGAACATACTCCTCATATTCAAAAGAACAAGATTGATTCTTTTTAACATGACTGTAGGTGCTGTTTTTAATTTCTTCTTGAACTTATTGTTAATTCCTAATTACGGGGTTGTTGGAGCTGCTATTGCTACTTCCTCTTCACTTACAGTTATGGCCTTACTCTATATTATCCAAGCAAACCATATTACCAAAATTAAACTTCTTGATTTTTCTTACCTAAAATCAATTTTTGCAATTTCCCTTGCTATTTTATGCACACATCTTATTTCAAAATTAATCCATTTCAACAAGCTTATCTTTTCGTGGGGGGCTTATTTTGTTTTACTAAGCCTCTTTTATCTTTTCTTCTTGTTTGCTTTTAAAATTCTCAGAAAAGATGACAAACAAATTTTAAATGCCTTGAAAAAGAGCATCATTAAATAAATCAGACATCTTCACAGATCATGTTTTCTGCTTTCCTTGACCAATAGCTTACATCAAACCCAAGTGCTGTTTTTCTTGCATTTTCCCCTATTTTTTCCCTTAATCGCTTATTTTTTATTAATCCCCTAATTGCGTGTTCTAATGCATTTTGGTCCTTTTGAGGTATAAGAATTCCATCCTTGTTGTTTTTTATTATTTCTTTTGGACCTACGCAATTTGTAGATATGCAAGATAAACCACACGACATAGCTTCTATCAATGATATCCCAAACCATTCTTCCCACTTTTTGGTTGAGTAAGAGTTTAAGATGAATATGTCTGAAGAATTATAAATATCTGATAATCCCGTGTTTTTTACAAAAGGCAAATGCATCGTATTTTTTTTGTTTATTATTCTTTTTAATGGACCATCTCCAACAAACACGAAAGTGCATTCTGGAAATTTTTCTGATGCTTTTATTATCCCTTTTATTCCTTTTTCTCTTATTAATCTCCCCACGTAAAGAACCTTAATTTCTTTACTTTTTTTTGCCTTAGGCCCGAATAAGTCGGTGTTTATGCTATGTGGGAGATAGTAGGGTTTTATGCCATAATGCTTCAGGCTGTTTAGTGCTGTTTTATTACAACTGAATGTTTTTGTTTTTTTTAAAAAAAGTTTCCAAAGAAACCTGCTGATTAAAATCGGTTTTTTTACATACTTTTTTGTATCCCAATACGCCCAAGAGGTGTCAAATATTATGTTTTTTCTTAAAAATTTCAAGATAATTAAATAATAGATTATATTGTCATAAGGATTGAATCCGAGAATTATGTTTTTCTTAAAAAGTAGAATTATTGGTGAAATCAAGCTTTGGAAGATTTCTTTCCAAGATGGTTCAAATTTTGCCTTGTTTGATTTTCCTGTAAGAATTCTTCTTATCAACCTGAATATCCTTAAGTGATTGTTTATCTTTGTTAATAACTGATAGAAAAATCTTGAGTTTATGAGGGTTACTTTTAATCTTCTTTTGTTTTGCAAGTAATAAAAAGCATTATAATACGCTTTTGTGCTTCCCGGGGTATAAATTGTTACAGATTTCATTTTAAATCTCACTTTGAAACTCTTACTTTAAGATAAATTGTATCATACATATTCCACAAAAAAAAGGTTAAGAGTTTCTTAAAAGGCACAAACCTCCTGATTTTTCCGTGACATACGAGCTTATTTTTTATTATATTGAAACCTTCTTTTGGGAGATATGTCAAAAAAGTTGTTTTTGTTATGAAAGAGGAATGCTTAAATGCACCATCACTCTTGTAATAAGGAGATATTATTTCTATCACTCCCTTATTTTTTGTTATCCTATACAATTCGTTTATTACCTTGTTTATGTCTAATGAATATTCTAATATTCTTGAACATAAAACATAATCAAACTGATTACTTTCAAAAGGCCATGGGAACTTGTTTAGGTTCATAACCTTGTCCACCCCAGGAAGTTTTAGCATATCTGCGTTAACGAATCCTGTTTTTATATCTTTTCCACATCCCAAATTGAGTTTTTTCATAATAAAATCTCCTTAATTTTTTTTATTATGTTTCCTACTGTTATTGAACTCATACAGATGTTACTTTTTCTTTTGCAAATGTATTTCTGGCACCCGTTACAGACATCGTTGTTGTAAACATATGTGCTGTTTTTTGAAAGAGGCCTCCACCTTTTTGGGTTTTGTGGGCCGAATAGTGCTATGAGCGGAGTATTTAGTGCTTCTGCTATGTGCATTGGGCCAGAATCAATTGCTATAACCAGATTTGCTCTTTTTATCATTGCCATAACCTCCCGTAGTGAGAGATTCGTGAAGATTAAGGATTTGTTTTTCATCAAGGAGTTTATTTGTTCTGCTAGATTTTTTTCTTGTCTGCTTGTGATTATTATTACCTTGCTTTTTAGTTTTTCTGTTAAGTAATCTCCTAATTCTGCAAAGTTTTCTTCTTGCCACTTGTGAGAGTGGTTTTTTATTTTTTCAATGTTTTTTGAACCAGGACTTAGAATTGTCATAAAATCTTTTTTTGTTATCTTGTGTTTTTTTAGGAGATTCTCAATTGCCTGGTCTTCTTTTTTTGTGGAGTATATTCTTGGAATGTTTTCTGTTGCAGTTATGCCTATTGTCCTTAATACATTGAGGTTGTTTTCTATGGTGTGCGTAATTCCTTTTAATGGTCTTGCTTTTTTTGTGAGATAAAATCCTTTTCCTTGTGTTGCTCCTCTTTTTGTGCATCCGATTCTGAATGGAATGTTTGCATCTTTAAGAAGCTTGCCTATCTTTTTTGAACCTGATGCCAGAAGGACTGCGAGGCTGTATTTATTTTTTATTTGAGGCAGAGTATTCTTGTCGTAAACAAGGATGTTACTTATGTCTGGATGGTTTAGTAGGATGGATTTTGTTAAGATTGAGGTGAGGATATCTATCCTTGATTCTGGATAATGCTGTTTTAGGGCTGTGATTACTGGTGTTGCTCCAATAGTATCCCCTATTCCTGCTATTTCCACTACAAGAATCCTGCTTGGGTTTTTGAGAACAGGTGTTTTTTTGAAAATATCTCTTGTCTTGAAGAGATAATAATCTATCAGAAGGATTGTGTCTTGCAGTTTGTTTTTTATTCTTGTTGGCAGGTCTTCCATTGGTAGATGTTGTAGAATAATATTTATAAACTTAGTTGGTTTTGCGTTTTTACTTCATTTTTATATCCCAGTCATAAGGAATTTGTTTGGTATGGTAAGGTAGGCGATATTCGTCTGGGTCATCCTTGTTATAGGTGTTTGTTGGAAAACTTACCACTATCGCTTCTTGTGTTCCTATGCACTTGAATCCGTGAATAACTTCCTTTGGGATTTTTACTAACATCGGATTACGCTCTCCAAGAAAGAACTGATTTATTTCTCCTTTGGTCGGGGAGTTTGTTCTGTTATCATAAAGAACAAGTTTGATCATTCCTTTCAAGCATACGAAAAGATCTTTTTGTTTTTTGTGATAATGCCACGCTTTTATGATGCCGGGATAGGTTATCATCACGTAGGATTGGCCAAATTCTTCAAAAATTTCATCATCTCTTCTCACTAATTCCATTACTATCCCTCTTTCATCTGGATATGCTTTTAATCTTTTTATTTCCACGCCTTGTATCATCTTTTAGCCCCTTTGAAAATTTTTCAATCATACCTAAAAAACAAATAACCGAGCATACTCCTTTTTTGCAATGTGCCTTCAAGCTGGTCAGAAGTTATCTTTCTCCTGTCTTGGATTATTTTTCTTTTTTTTAACATTACTGGAATTTTTTTAATCATTACTACCCTTGCTTTTGTTGCCGGAATGCTTGGTTTTATGAATAAATAAAACACAAAGGATACAACCTGCCTCATTGCTATGAAGGGCATATATTTGAGCAACATTTTTGTCGGAAAGTTTTTTATGACCACCCACATCTTGTTTTTTATGCCGCAAGTTAAACCAAGGTTGGATATTTTTCTTGAGCTTGCATTTACTTTGTGATAAACTATTGATTTCGGGGCAAATTTGCAAACATACCCTAAAAGTCTCCCCTTATATGCAATATCTAAGTCCTCGCAATAAGCGAAGAACTCATTGTCCATATATTCCCCCATAATCTTCATATTTTCAAGCATCTCTTTTTTGTATAATCCTGATCCCCCACAAGGACCGAATATATCTGGTTTATTATCATATTGTCCCTTATCTATTTCATACACCCCTCTATCTATTGCTGAGCCGTCTGTGAATGCAAGAAGCCCTGTTGAGCAGATGAGCCGTGGGTCATCCATAAAATACATTTTTGACCCACACATCCCTATTTTTGGGTCTGAATCTGCTGCTACTACTAATTCTTTTAGCCAGTTCTTGTCAACGATAGTGTCATTGTCAAGAAGAATTATGTATTCTCCTTTTGCGTGTTTTATTCCTGTGTTGTCCCCTCCTGTTTGCCCTGTGTTTTTATTGTTCCTTATTACCCTTATCCAAGGGAACACATTTTCCACGTAGTTTGGCGAGCCGTCTTGAGAATTGTTGTCAACCATTATTGTTTCAAAATCCGTAAAGGTTTGTTTTTGAATGGATTCAAAGCAGTCTTTAAGAAATTCCAGCCCGTTCCAGTTCAGAATTATGATTGATGCCTTGACCATAATTAGATAGGATGAGGGAAAAAGTTAAAAAGGTGACCTTTTTTTGCGAAGCAAAATTCACTACCATCCCTGCTTGATGATGCTTATCACGTGCTGAACTTCGTGTTCTGTGAGGTGGTTGTGAAGTGGTAGGGAGATAAGAGTGTGATATGCTTTTTCTGTTTGCGGGAGGTCGTTTCTTAGGGGGCCAAATGCCGTGAACTTGTCATTTCTAAGATGGACAACAGAGGTGTTTATGTGATTTTGTTTTAGTTTTGCTGCAAATTTTTCCCTGTTTTTTACGTGCATACTAAAGAGCCAGTTTCCGCTTGTCCTGTCTTGGTTGTTTTCCAGAAGAGTGATTCCTGGGATGTTTTCTAGTTCTTCCCTGTAGAGTTTTACTATTTCGCTTCTGTGCTTTTTGAAATGGTCAAAGTCTTCAAGATTACCTAATCCTATTGCTGCTGCTACATCATTCATTTGGTACTTGAAGCCCACTTCTTTTATGTCATAGAGTGGCTCGCAGCATATTGTTTCTTCCTTATTGTTCCTTGGAATTGAGAACCATCTTTTCAGCTTGACTTTTTCAATGTGGGGAGGGTGTTTTGATGCAAGCATCCCTCCGTCTGCAGTTGTGAGTTGTTTTATTGCCTGAAATGAGAATGTTGTAAAGTCTGAGATGTTTCCTATTGATTCTCCCTTGTATGTTGCTCCGAGTGCGTGTGCTGCGTCTTCTATCACAAACAGGTTGTTTTCTCTTGCTATCTTGTTTATTTCATCAAGATTACAGGGATATCCTGCCCAATGAACGCAGATTATTGCTTTTGTTCTTGGTGTTATTTTCCGGGATATTGAATCTGGGTCTATGTTCACGTCCTCATATCTTATGTCTGCAAAAACCGGTTTTGCCCTTTCCATTAATATTGCGTGATTTGTTGCTGTGCAGGTCTGGGCAGTTGTTATTACTTCATCTCCTGGTTTTATCCCACCTACGTGAAGCGCCAGATGAAGTGCTGCTGTTCCTGAGTGCAGTGCTGCCAAATAGTTTATCTTGAATTTTTCAGAGAGCTTGTTTTCAAACTCCCTTACTTTTGGGCCTTCTCCTATCCAACCGCTTCTTAGAACTTCAATCACATTCTGGATTGCTTTCTCATTCACATAGGGCTTTACTACAAGTATTGGATTATCTTTGCTTATTTCCCTTTTTGGCATTTTTATCACTTTTTTATAATTCTTCCTTGTATCAGAAACCTTATAAGTTTTTCTTGTATTTGAAGAGTTATGGATAAAAAGAGGTTTGGTGGGTATTATGGCCGAAGTAAAAGAGATAAAAGAAATAAAGGAGATTCTTGTCACAGGAGGTGCGGGGTATATTGGTTCTGCTGTTGTAGAAGGATTGCTTAAGAGATATATTGGTTCCAAGATTGTTGTTCTTGATAATCTTTCAAAAGGCAAGATTGAGTTTGTTGGTCCTGCTTTCTTAAATTGCAAAGACAAGGTAGAAATAATTAAAGCTGATTTGAGAGACGAAAATGTGATTGAGGAAGTTTTTCAGAGACACAAAATTGATACAGTGATTCATTTAGGAGCTATTGTTGATGCTTTTACCACTAACAGGCCTGGTAAGGATTTGGAATGCAAGCAGGTTAATTATGAAGCAACGATTACACTTGCTGAACTAGCCAAGAAATATGGTGTTGGAGTTTTTGTTTACCAATCATCTGTGAGTGTTTATAGTGTTGGAGAGGAACTGAAAGAAGAGGATGAGAAAAGCCCTATTTCTGCTTATGGTCAGTACAAGCTTATGGGTGAGAAGATACTGGAACTTGCTGATGGTGATTTTAAGGTTGTTGTTTTAAGGCCTGCCACTGTTTTTGGATATTCTCCTGGTTTCAGGTATGAGACTGTGATAAACCTCTTTGCTGTCAGGGCTTTTTATGGTCTGAAACTTCCTGTTTTCAAACAAGCTCTTGATAATAACAAAAGCTATCTTGGAATTCACGATAATGTGAAAGCTATCTTGTTTGCTCTTGAGAATGTTGATAAATTCAATCAACAGGTGTTTAATGTGTTGTCTTTTAATACGAACCTCAGAAACATACTGAATGTTGTTGAAGAGGTTTTTGGGGAACTGGATATCAATCTGATTGATTCTGCTAATGTTTCTCAGCAGGTTTATACTATTAGCGGAGAGAAGTTTTATAATAGGGGTTTTAAACCAACTTCCAGCCTTAAGACAGAGATACTCAGGATTAAGAAATATCTTGGAGAGTATGGAAAGATGGTTGATAACCAAAAGCTTTTTTAGGCTTGTTTTTTGAGGTGTTGAACATGAACATAGTGGGAATAACTGCATTAACACACGATTCTGGAGCAGCTCTTGTTAGTGATAGCAGGATTGAATATGCTATTAATGAGGAGAGATTTAACAGGGTCAAGCTGACTGGCGGGTGGCCTGAGCTTTCTTACAAATACATACTTGATAAACTCAAGAACAAAGAGATAGATTATGTTGCTGTTTCTGATTTAGGAGAAAAAGAATTTTTGAGAAGGAGCAAAGGGCTGATGCTTGATAAAAGCTTATTTTGTTCTAATCCTTATTATTCTGCCAAAACCTGGATGATGATGTTGAGGTGGAAAATTAGGACTTATCTCTTGTTTAAAGAGCAGCAGGAAAAATTAAAGAGGAAAATTGGAAAAAAATTTATCAAGGTTGAGCATCATCTTACTCACGCTGCTTCTGCTTATCTTGGTTCTGGAATGAAGAAATGCCTTATTGTGACTGCTGATAATCACGGAGATTACCTGACTACTGGTGTTTACTTAGGTGATAATGGAAACATAAAGAAAATTCACGATGTCAGATGGCCTCACTCTACTGGATTTTTTTATGGTGCTGTCACAAAGGCACTTGGTTTTAAGCCGTGGAGACACGAAGGAAAAATAACTGGGTTAGCTGCTTATGGTTTTGTTAATCTGAGATTATATGAAAAGATGAAAAAGTTCATATGGTTTGAAGATGGTGAAATCAAGACAAAATGCCTTTTAAGTATGAGTGAAAGAGTGAAAAGATTGAAAAAGAATTACAAACGAGAGGATATTGCGGCAGTATGCCAGAAGATTTTTGAAGAAGTTATTTGTGGTTATATTAGTTACTGGAAAGATAAGTTGGGGATGGATAAGGTTGCACTTGCTGGCGGGAGTTTTGCTAATGTGAAATTGAATCAGAGAATTCACGAACTTGGTTTTAAGGAAATATTCATTTTTCCGCATATGGGTGATGGTGGAACAGGAGCTGGAGCTGCACTTTATGTTGGTATGATTAAGGAAGGAATTAAGCCTTATTATCTGGAAGATTCTTATCTTGGGCCTGATTTTTCTGAGGATGAGATAAAAAAGGAGCTGGAAAAAGAAAAAGTGAAGCACAAAAAATGCAGTGATATTGAGGGAGATGTTGCTGAACTGCTTGCAAAAGGAAAGGTTGTTGCAAGATTTGACAGAAGAATGGAGTTTGGTCCCCGGGCTCTTGGTGCTCGCAGTATCTTGTATCAGGCAACTGATCCGTCGGTAAATGACTGGCTGAACAAACAACTTTTTCGTTCAGATTTCATGCCTTTCGCTCCTGTAACTATTGAAAGGTTTGCTTCAAAATATTATAAGAACTTTGAGGGCGGGAGACACGCTGCGAAATTCATGACCCTTTGTTTTGACTGCACTGACAAGATGAAGGAAGAGAGTCCTGCTGTTGTGCACGTGGATGGCACTGCAAGGCCTCAGACAATAAACAAGCAGATTAACAAGAGCTATTTCAGGATTGTTGATGAATACAGAAAGATTACTGGAATTCCGACTATTGTAAACACTTCATTTAACATGCACGAGGAACCAATTGTGTGCACGCCTTATGATGC
>JAHJQH010000096.1 GCA_018819375.1 Nanobdellota archaeon | reverse complement strand
TAAATTATCACAAAATGGTATATAGCCCCGCCAGGATTTGAACCTGGGTCCCCGGCTCCAAAGGCCGGGATGACTTGTCTCCACCTTGTTGATTTATTCAAAGAGGATTTGACCACTACACCACGGGGCTATGTCAGAGTTATTGTTTTTCTTGTTTTTTTAAAGGTTGTTGTTTTTTCCTGAAAATGCTTCCTGGATGAAATAAGAGATAAAGAACTACGAGCAAGGAGATAAGTGAGAGATAAACTAACAGAAGTGGATTAATCTGGCTCATCTTTTCTTGTATCTCCCTCTTGATTCAACTTGTTTTAGTCTTTCCAATACCTGCCCCGCATTTCTGCTTTTTTTGTATGTTTGCAGGACTGCACCAAAGCATTGCCTGAAATTTTTGTAATGCTTTGCTTCTAATGCCTTCTTGAGCAGGTGAAGGTCAACTGCCTTGTCTTCTGCTTTTTCTGATATGAATCCAAGTCCAAAATCCACAAAATATATGCTATCATCTTTCAATATCATATTAGAGGTAGTAAGGTCTCCGTGAATTATGTTTTGGTCGTGAAGCTTTGCGATGTTATTTCCTATCTGCCTGCAGATTTTCTTTCTCTGATTGTCTGAAATGGTATCTAAGATATCCTTGATTAATTGTCCTTTGATATACTGCATAGTAATCTTTGTTTCTGTTTCATCTACTGAGAGAACTTCGGGAGATGGGATGATTTGCCTTCTCAAGAGCTTTGCCTCTCTTCTTGTCCTGAATTTCCTGAGTTTGTAATCAATCTGTTCTATTCGGTATCCTTTCTTAATTCTGTCTTTTACAATATTCCCTTGCTCGTTGACATAAAGAACCGCTTCTGCGCCGCGATGGAGTATTTTCATGATTAAACAACAAAGAGAAGGTATTTAAATAGGTTTTTTATTTTTGATAAATCACTCTTCTGGCAAGAAGTCGATAGCCGTCATCCAAAACTTTGGCATCTTTCTGTGCTTCAGATGTATTAGAAGCTGGGAGGAACCCTGTTTCCCCACTTGAAAAAGAGAAATATTTGAGTTGATTAGGTGAGGAAACCTCTTTGTAAACCATAAAAAAATCATAAAAGTAATCTTTTTTTGGAAGTTTTAACCCCCATTCTTTTCTAGCTTTCTCATCCATTTTTTCATTAACTTTCATTACTTGCAAATCTTTTTTCATCATTGTAGTATCTCCTGTTATTGCCCTTTCAATAGCCCATCTCCCAAGAGGATTATTCTCTAAGCTTCTTGGAGACATGATCATTGCTTCTGGATCCCCATCATTGTTCCTGTCAAAGAGGTAATGAATCATTCCTCCTTTTTTGTTGGGTTTAAGCTCCATCACACTAAAATCAAAATTAGTATACACATTGAATGAATCTGCATCAAGATAATAAGCAACAAAGGGAAATCCTGTAAAAGGCCATTCATTTGGGTGTTTTTCCTTAGTCGAAGAATCAAGGTATGCTGTTTTAGGGTTTCCTTTTTTGTATTCTTGAATAATTTTTCTCCTCAATGAGTCTGATAAGCTCTGAGTCATCCCGGGATTTTGAGCCATAGTGATTCCGGCCATAGAAAAAAGAAAGCATAAGTTCAATACAATGTGATCAAGATTCTTGTTCATTTTTATCAAGAACTCATAGTTAGAAAAGTATATAAATTTAGAGGTTTGAGAAAGCCTTAGGAGAAAGCGGGTTGAGAGTTTGAAGATTTGTATTCTAAGTCATTAAAATCTTAGTTTGCTCTCTTTTAGGATCTTAAACAGCAATCTTGTTAGGGAGTTTAAATCCCCTTTTACCTGAGCTTTTTCAAGAGCAGAATAGTAGAGATGTTTTATCTTGTTTGGAATATTAATCATGGGATATTTATTCTTATGAAGTATGAAATTAATTAATAACCTTCCAACCCTCCCATTACCATCTACAAAAGGATGAATTAGTTCAAATGCAGAATGAAAATATGTTGCTAAAACCAATGGATGTAACTTTTTTTCATTTTTAGAATACCAAGATAACAATGAGGTCATCTCTTTTGGAACTTCATTATGTTTTGGGGGGATCCATTTAACTCCCCTTATGTAAACTTGAACATTTCTATATTTTCCTTTTTGGTTTTCTAGTCCTTTTTTTAAAGTTCCTTCAATGACCAACCCATGTAATTTTAGAATGAATTCTTTATTTATGTCTTTTTTGTAATCAAGAACATAATCAAACGCTTTTTTGTGATTTAATACTTCATTAATTCCTCTTAGTGATTTTGTAGCTGGAACCCTATTTTCAAATAAAAGCTGAGAGGTTTGTTGAAGGGTTAAAGTATTTCCTTCTATTGTTGTGGAGTCATAAGTAAATAAAGAACAGAATGCTTCATATCTATTCTGAAAGTTGTCCTTTGGTTCTCTTTTGAACACTTGTTTGATATCATTTAATAATTTTATATCCTCTTTTGTGAGTAGGTTATTTAAGAATATAAGCTCTCTGTCAGCTTCTTCTTCTTTTTTTATGAGTTCATCTTTTTTCAGGCTTTTTCCAAGATATATTCTCTTTTTATTTACTTTCTTTCCATTCCTTACAGAGAGAACCCTATAATAATACTTTGTTCCATTTCTCTCCATTACTTCAGTATAGCTCATGGAATATTGTATGTCTACATCATTTATAAATCTTTCTGTGTTGTAGACATAAAGAACAATAAGCCTCAGGAGGGAT
>JAHJQH010000019.1 GCA_018819375.1 Nanobdellota archaeon | reverse complement strand
TATACTTGGATTTGTTTCTGTGACACCATATGATATCCACAAAAAAATAATCAATTATCTCCCTAAGGATATACTTTAACCTTAATTTGGTAAGATCCTTAAGGAGTTTGGAAAATGATGCGTTTGTTAACTCTTTGAATGCGAGATTATACTCTTTTTTGGAAATTTTTGACTTGAAAATGTAATAAGCCTTGTTCCAATTAAACTCTTTGGCATTTTTTTCTATTTGTTTGAAGTTTAGATTGTTCTTTATCTGGAAATACCTAAAAAAATCATAAGGATCTATGAATCTGTTTTCAAAAAAAGAATGTGCGATTATTATTGATGCTTCATCTTCTGGACAGGGGTAATGGAAACCATTTATGCTGACCTTTCTTTCCCATACCTTTTTTGGATCCAGGAATTTGACACCATTCCAAGATATTGTTTTATGCAAGTGGATAGAGAATCCCTCTTTTGAATAATGCTTTTTTAAATTCTCTCTCAACTCTCCGAGATTAAACTCTTTTTTATAACCTCTTTGTGTTAATATCCTAATTGCCTTTTTCCAGTCTTTTTCATTTACCAGAACGAGGTCTAATACTCTTTCATCCTGATTATAAATCTTGATTGGAAAGGAGACTACATTATCCTCTAGAAAAAGGTTTGTTATCTCCTTTATCTTTTCAATTTTTTCCTTTTTTATGGATAGCATCTTATTTTATATAAATGGAATCGATGTTCTCATAGACTTTTTTTATATCATGATTCCTTAAAATATTTATTCTTGCTTCCTTGGACAGTTTTTGTGCAAGATTCTCGTCTTTTAATAACATTAAAGTTTTTTCTATTAGTTCTCCAGGGTTTTTTGGTTTTATTCTTAAACCCCCCCCGTCCCTGAGAATCTCGTTTAATGGCGGGATATCCGAGATTATTATTGGTTTCCCCATTGCCATTGCTTCGAGTAAGACCAAAGGGTAATCTGACTTGTTTCTAGGTTTTATTGAAGGATATAAAGTTATGTCGGAAATGGATATCATTTCTTTTAGGTTAGATATTGTGTTCAAGAAAATAATTTGTTCTTTTACCCCTCTTTTTTTCATAGCATCCTTAAATTCCTTTTCTAATCTCCTTTCTTTTGGGTAGAGAATTCTACAAGCCATTATTAATCTTGCATTGGGTTCTCTTTTGAGTATTTTTGGGACAGCTAATCTTAATGTTTTATAGCCTAAACTGTGCTGGTAGTTTCCTCCATAAAAAATTACTTTTTTATTTTTTAAGTTTAATTTTTTTACTAAGGAACTATCCTTTTTTTGTGGAGAGAAGAATCCACAATCAACTGCGGGATTCATTTTTATTATTACGGACCTTTTTAAATTGGACCCCCTTAGAGCGTTGTACATCAAATCAGAACTTACTATTATCTTATCCCCAAAATATTTTATTTTATTAAAAATGCTCTTTTTTTGATAATTCTGGATAGATTGAATTGTTTTTTTCTTTTTTATTCTTGATATTGCCCTAAAAATTAACCCTGTTGTTATTGATGGTTCAAAGACATAATGAATTACGTCAACTTTTTCCTTGGTTGTTAGAATCCAGAAGAATAATCTTATTTTTTGTTTTAAACTCATTGGGTTCTTTTTTTTATCATAAATCCTCTTGAGGATTATGTTTTTTGGATTTATATTGGAGGGTAACCTAAACTCCTTGGTACAGAGTATTATGAACCTTTGTGAAGATTTTGAAAGTATATTCATTATCGCATTTTTACTTGCTTTATCTATCGGGTTGCTTAAAGGAACTGCAACAAACAAGATTGTTTTTTTATCCTTATTCTTTTCTTTTGAAGGTTTCATTTTTCTTCCTAAAAATGGACCTTCAAAATCTCGCTTCGCTCGATTTGTGAAAGGTTTCATTTTTCTTCCTAAAAATGGACCTTCATTCGCTTGCGTGCTCATTAAAGGTTTCATTTCATAGAACCTTCCTTATCTCTTCTAATACATCTTCTGGTTTTATCTGCCTTAAGCATTTCTTGTAATTTTTGCATTTTAAGTAATCTGCCTTTAAGCTTTTGAAGGGATATCCCAAACAAGGATTGCACTTTACATCTTTGTAGATTATTTTTACTTTTTTTCCTAAAGGAGATGTCCTTTTTGAATTTGCAGGTCCAAATAGAACAATGGTGTTTATGTTGAACACCCCAGAAATGTGGCCCAATGCTGAATCAGTACTAAGGAAAACATCGCACTTTTTTATTAGTGCAGCTATGTTTTTTAATTCCCTATCTTTTATGAAGAATATTCTTTCAGAGTTAACATTTTCCCTTATTTCTTGTATTGTTTTTTCTTCATCAGGGCCTGAAAATATGATTATCCCTATCTTCTTATTTTCTTTTAAATCTTTAATCAACCTTACGAAGTATTTTACAGGCCATCTTCTCCAAGCACCTCTCTTGCTGGTTCCTGGATGAATTCCAATTAACTTATATTTCTGAAGTTTATGTTCCTTTATGAATTCTCCAGCAAATATCCTGTTTTTCTTGTTTATGTGAAAGAAACATTTTTCCAGGTCTTTTTTGTCCCATTTTATATTTAATGACTTTAATAGATTCAGGTTGTTTTCTGGATCACTAAACTCTTCTTTTGCGGGAATTCTTATGTTCTGCAAGAAACTCAAGGTTCTTATGCCCCCTATCTGATATTTGTGAGTTATCCTTTTCTTTGCACCAACCAAAAAGGAGAAGAGATTATACATCCTTTGGTTGGATGGAAAAGTGGTAATGGAATAATCATACTTTTGCCTTCTTAGTTTCATAATCTCTTTTACTCCCATAAACAGGCTTTTGATGTTTTTATTGTAAGGGTCATAAGGAAATACTACCACTTTGTTTACATACTTTGAATCTTTTATCGGCTCTCCAAATACTTTTGACCTAACCACAAAATCTATCTCTACATCTTTCAGGTTTTCTTTTAGTTTTTTGATTAAAGGCGTTGACAAGATAATGTTCCCTATTCCTGATAAAGCAATTATGAGTATTTTCATCTTAGAACCTCCTTTTTTAGTATATAAAAAATTACCCTTAATTTGACACCTTACAAAATATTTAAAAAACTTTGTATGCCCTTTTTTAGATATCCTCAGATAAAATTAACATGATCTCTTGGTCTTGAAATTTCCCACATTATCCTGTTGATTGCATCTCCCCTACAAAAAGGAGCGCATTCTTTTATGTTCAGATTCCTAATTGCTTGTTTTCTCTCCTTGGAATTCCATATTTGTTTCAAGCTTTTTTCATACAAATTACCAAAACAATGTCCTGGGCTTCCTGACAGATGATAACATAGGTATACTCCCCCGTTAGCACTAATCTCCCCGAAAAAATAATGGCATAAACATTGAGTATAAGGCTTTTTCATCTTTCTTTCTTTTGTAAACTCATATTTCTGCTTGGAACTTAATATCCTGAATTCTTTGGTTTCATATTTTTCAGCTTTTTTTAATTGCTTGTCTATGGGGGTTGTGTCCCAATGAAAGGGCCTAAATGTTGCGTAATCCACTTCCAACTGACTAGATAACCTTGCATAATCTTCCATCCCCCTTAATGTTTCCTCTCCTGTTAAATATCCTACTCCCACTGTGCAGCGGGAACCTAATTCTTTTTTCTTTTTAGTGAGTAGTCTTATGTTTTCTATTACCTGATTGAATTTATCTTCACTTAACCCGTGTGTTTTCTTGTACATTTCTGGTGTTCCTGCATCCAAACTAATCCTGCACCAAGTTGCATTATCTAACAAGGTCTTGAGATCTAACTTATGAAGTAATAAACCATTTGTGGCAAGAGAAACGTCCATCCCCTTGGATTTGATGTATTTGATGATTTTCATACATTCTGGATGCAATGTTGGCTCCCCTCCACCTGTTACTAATATCGCCCTCCCCCCTAATTTGGCGATTTGGTTTATTATATCCTTTACTTTCTTGAATGGAATTGTGCTCATATCTTTTTTTCCATCAGGTCCAACCCAACCATAACAGTTTGGACAATTACCATTACACCGATTTGTCAAACTTAATGTCCAATTTATGGGTTTTGCATCTCCTGTTTTTTGCCATTCTGCTACTCTTTCTAAGTGCTTAAGAATCTTATCCCCTGTGAATATACTGTTTTCATCTTTCATTTTTCTTCGAATACAAATCTTGCCTTGTGAATACTTTTTTACTAAGGTTTTACTTTACTGCTTCTTTTAGTGATTTTATCACATAACTTACTTCTTCATCAGTTAACTTGTTGTGTATGGGGGTGCATATCACGCTCTCGGAGAACCTTGTTAGGTTTGGTAAGTTTAAAAATTTACCTCCGAATACACTTAATTTGTCATTTCTTGTATGACCTACTGAGACCTCAATCCCTTTTTGCATTAATTTTCCTGCGACTTTATCTCTGTTCCTTATATGCATTGGGAAGAGATAGTATGTGTTTTTCTTGTGTTTTTCTTGTTTGAATAAAGTAATCCCGGAGACACCTCCTAATTCTTCATTGTATCTTTTTGCTATCTCTTGCTTTCTGCTAAACAAAGAATCAAAACTTTTTAGTTGTTCTAACCCTACCGTCGCTGCCACATTATTCATATTATACTTATAACCAATTTCAGTGGCATCATAGTCAAAATTTCCGAATAAGGGATTTTTTGGAGCTTCCCTGTCTACGCCATACCATCTTCGTCTTATGGCTTCCTTGTATTTTTCTGGGTCTTTTACACAAAGCATCCCCCCTTCTATTGTTGTGATTATCTTTAATGCCTGAAAAGAAAAACATGTGTAATCTGCTATTCTTCCTATTGGGGTTCCTTTGTACTCTGCTCCTAATGCTTGTGCAGAATCTTCTATTACCTGAAGATTATGTCTTAATGCTATTTCCTTTATTTCGTCTAAGTCACATGGACGGCCCCCATAATCAACACACATTATTGCCTTGGTTTTTGGTGTGATTTTTCTTTCAACATCCTCGGGGTCCATATTCCCTGTTTCATATTGTATGTCTGCAAATACTGGTCTTGCGAATTGATACAATATGGGGTGGTTTGTTGCTGGGCAGGTTAGGGGGGTTGTTATTACCTCGTCTCCGGGTCCAATACCTGCTAACACCAAAGACAAGTGTATTGCGGCTGTTCCTGTGATAACTGCGACAGGATTGTAGGTCTTGAATTTTTCAGAAAATCTTTTTTCAAATTCTGCGATATTTGAACCTTGTCCTATCCATTTACTTCTTAAGATTTCATTAACTGGCCCTATAGCTGATTCTGGTATTAATGGATGGAATAGGTTCACTTTCATTTTTCTTCCTAAAAATGGACCTTCATTCTCTTGCGTGCTCATTGAAGGTTTCATTCCAACCTCGGTTCGATTGGATTATTTTTTACTTTCTTGAATAACACCTTCATCATTGCCCCATTAATTTTCCTTTTATCC
>JAHJQH010000095.1 GCA_018819375.1 Nanobdellota archaeon | reverse complement strand
TTGGCTTTTTTGGATTGATTAATCTTTTTTGAACTGCTGTATGTCTTCTATCAAGTCCACATGAGAAATGAAAAGTGCCCTGCAGCAAAATCTCTCTAAGCCGAGCTCATCGAGAACTTTCTTTTTATCCTCGCCTTTTTCTGTTTTTTCCTTATACTTCTGCCATAAATGGGCCACTGGGCGGCCACAGCTGAAACACCTTATTGGGATTATCATCTTTTTCCTCCTTACCTGTAACTTTTCTGCCTCTTTTTTCTTGCTTTGGAATCATTTGGCTTGCACGCTTCCTTGTGTCTTGTGTCAGCGACTATTAAATGCCTGTCATAAGACATGAACTCTTTTTCAAGTTCCTTGTTTTTTGTATATGCCACTAATGCCCTTGCTATTGCCAGTCTTGAAGCTTCTGCCTGGGACATTATGCCCCCGCCCTTTACTCTTACATCAATCTTTACTTTTTTTGTTATTTCATCACCTGCAATCTGAAGAGGTTCCATGATTCTTTCCATTGCTAATTCAGGACGATAATTTGAGACCAACTTACTGTTTATTCTTACTTGGCCTTTTCCTTCTCTTATTGTCGCTCTTGCAATTGACCTTTTTCTCTTTCCTGATATATGGACTATTGACGGCATCTTTAAACTTTAGCTCCTAATAAGTGTGATATTCTTCCTACTGAAACGTATTTCAGGCTTTGGGTTTTTGAGATATGCGCTTGTTTTATTGTTTCCATTTTCTTGTTTTTTAATTCTTCTGGCACAGAGATATAACATTTTATCTTACTAAGTGCTTTTCTTCCTCTTTCTTTCTTGTATGATAACATCCCCCTTATTGTTCTCCTTACTATCTTATCAGGCATTCTTGGAAAGTATGGTCCTCTTAACGGAGCTCCTCTCCTTACTTTTTCCTGATACTTCCCTAATACCATCTTCTTTGACCCAGAAATAACTGCTTTTTCACAGTTTACAATAAATATGTCCTTTCCTCTTAATGCTTCTTTTGCTGCATAAGTAGCTAATCTTCCAAGTATCATATCTTCTGCGTTTATTATCATCCTATTATCCTTACTTTTTTTGCTTTTGAATTTTCTTTTAATAATTGCTGCAGCGTGATTACTTTTCCTTTTGAGCTTATTTTTTCTCTTGCTTTTTTTGAGAACTGGTATGCTGCAACTGTTATTTCTTTTGTCAGGTCTCCTGCTGAGAGAACTTTTCCCGGGATAACTGCTGTTTCTTGTTCTCTTGTGTGCTTGTTTATTTTGTGAAGATTCACTTTTCTCCTTTGTCTTGCCGGCTTTTTTAGTTCTTTGACTATTCTCACCCAGAATTTTGTTTTTTTTGCTTCTGGATGTGTTTCTATGTTGTTAATCAATTCTTTTAGTTCTCTTGTTGTTGATCTTGTTTTTTTCAAGTTTTTCTCCTAAACATCTTTTTTTCCTAGTTTAAAAAATTGCGGGAGACAGGGTTCGAACCTGTGTAAGCACTAAGCTACTAGGTCCTTAGCTTGGCCGAATCTTATTCTCTAGCCCGTTTGACCACTCCGGCACAGCCCAACCTGAGCTGGCGAGGAAGAGGGCTTCTTGATGCTTACACATCAGACCTTCGTTCGCTGCGTGCTCACAAAGGTTTCAGCCCGCTATGCTCGCTATGCTCGCATTTTTCTGAAACTATGCCTCCGGCACTCCCGCATGGAGCTTTACGAAAGCTCCGCAAAGTTTGTCAGGAACCTCTGACTGTCAGGAACCTCTGACCACGGAAAGGGGTTTTCTAACCCCTTATGCTCGCTGATGCTCGCGTGTGAACCTCTGACTGTCAGGAACCTCTGACCACGGAAAGGGGTTTTCTAACCCCTTATGCTCGCTGATGCTCGCGTGTGAACCTCTGACCTGGCGTGAACCTGCGCCCACACAAGGTGAACCTACCTTGTATTCGGAGCAGATCTCGCTTCGCGACATCTTGCATTGCTCGCTGATGCTCGCGTGTGAGCAAATTGTTAGTCTGGTTTTGATTTTTTTAAATCTTTTGCAAATTCATCTACTTTTTTGTTTAATACAATGATTGCTTTCAGGAAAATTTCCTTTGGACTAAGCTGGCCCCAAGATTCTATGAAAAAAATAAACTTGTCTTGTTCTTGCCCTGTTGTTATGCAATCTGGACAAGCATTTGAACACGCATTGCAAAGGTCACATTCTTCTATTCTTGTGACTATTAATTTTTGATTTTTTACTTCCAGTATCTTTTTTGGACACGCTCTTGCACATTTTTCTGGTTCATTACAACTTTTTATCTGAATTTTTGGGTATGCCCTATAGTAAACAAGACCTGGAATGAATTTAGTATGTTCTTTTCCTTTTCCTAATTTTGCTGTTGCTGTTAACTCTAATTTTTTGTTCTTCTCTAATGTTACTATTGGCATATCTGGATATGCAGGTGTGCATTTTGGATCTTTGCTTTTTAACTCAGACGACATTACGGTGCACGGGCCTGCTACTTTTAATGAAAACTTCAATTGACACATTGCACATCCTTTACCTTTGCACTTGCATTCTTCCCGTAGATTGTAAGATTTTAAATCTGTTTTTATTGGAATTAACCCTATCCTGTGTGCTATTACTTCATCATATAGGACAGACATATTTTTTGTGAACTCCACTGTCTCTACTGCAAGTGTCGGAACCTCTGCTGTCATAATTCTTCTTAAGGTGTTTGCAGTCACATAATTGATTCCCTGTATTGTAAAAATTAGTTTATTTTTTTCTTTTTTTAGGGTTGTTATTGTCATTTTAAACTCTCCTCCCTCTTCTAAAATGTTTTTTCCTGCACCCATCGCTTGGTACAGGAGTCACATCTTCTATTGTTCCTATCTTGAATCCAGCTCTTGATAATGTCCTTATTGCTGATTGCGCTCCTGGACCTGGACTTGAAGGTCCGTTATGTCCTCCTGGTGCCCTTATTCTTATGTGAAGAGCATTTATCCCATGGTCCTTGGCTTGTTCTGCTGCTATCTTCGCAGCGGCCATTGCTGCTGTTGGAGAACTCTCAAGCCTGTCAGTTTTTACAACCATGCCTCCTGAAGCTTTTGCAATTGTTTCTGCTCCTGTTATGTCGGTTATGTGGACAATCGTATTATTGTAACTAGAATACAAGTGGGCTATTCCCCATTTTAGTTCTCTTGTTGTCCTATCTTCTCTTCTCATTTTTTTCTTTTCTTGGGATTTTCGAAGTTTCCTTGTTTTCTATTTGTTTTTTTACTTTTTTTAATTTGGATGTTTCCGGATGTGATTCTTTTGCTATACTTGAGGTTTCCTTATATTTTATTCCTGATTCTTCCTCTGTTGGTACCAAGTATGACGGGACACTCACTTTTTTGTCACCTATGCAAATGTGCCCGTGTGTTATGAACTGCCTTGCCTGATTTGGTGAGCTTGCCATTCCTTTTTTGAATACTATTGTTTGAAGCCTCCTGTCCAAAATGTTGTTTATTGTTAATCCAAGGACATTTTCAAGTGTCGTTATCGTATTGAACAATCCCAACTTTTTTAATTTTTCCATCATTTGTTTTTCTTCTAGTTCTCTTTGTTTACCTGTTGTTCTTGTTAATCTCTTTGCCTGGGTCGTGAATTTTCTCAGGATAGACTGAGTTTTCCAGATTTCTCTCTTGTTTCTCAATCCGTATTCTTTCATTATAGTTCTTTCTTGTTCTATTCTTGCCTTGTTCCACTTCTGAGTCGGCGTTTCATACTTTTTTCTTTTTCTTTTTGGGTCGCCCATTTTCTACTACTTGCCTGCAGGTTTATCTGATTTTTTCTTTGCTTGTACAATCTTCTTTTTCACAACGCCTACTTTCTTGCCTCTTCTGAAATGTGCTTTTGTTCGTTGTCCTCTTACCGGAAGATTCCAAGCGTGCCTCATTCCCCTGTAACTTTTTATTTTCTTTAATTTTTTTAAGTCTGATTCGAGTGTTAGTCTTAGTTTTGCTGTTGTAATATGAATGTTCTCTCCTGTTTCTATATCTTTTCTCCTGTTTAGCATCCAGTCAGGCAGTTCTTTTGGATCTTCTACTAGTTTTTCAATTCTTTTTATTTCTTCAGGTGTTAATTCCCCTGATTTTTTAGATTTTGAGATTTTGAGATGATTGCATATGGCATTTGAGAACATAAAGCTTATTCCTTTTATCTTTTTTAAGGCCATATAAATTGCCTTGTTTCCATCTAAGTCCGTGTTGTGTATCCTGATAATGCTCCTCATTATAACTGGCTGTTTATGCTCGCTTGTTTGCGGTTTGTTCCATTTCTTTTGTTCTTGGTGTTTTGCCAGTTTTCTGTCTATTTTGCTGCCTGTTTGTGTTTCTTTTCTTGTTTCATCCATTTTATTAAGAATAACAGAAATCATGGGTTTTTAAAGGTTACTGCTACGCGACATTGGAATCTCCAGTTGTTCGTCCGGAATCCCCTTATATCTTGAATGTGCACACCATACTGCCAGTTGGTATTCCAAAGGAGAAACATTCATCTTTCTTGCTTCCTCAATAAGTTTCTTTTCGCATTCCAAGAATATTCCCTTTGAAATCCCGCCACTTTTGTCTTCTCCTCTCTGAGTAGGATCATTTTTTATTAGGCCTCGTCCATATAAAAATCTTATAACCCACCTGTCTATAGGAACAACATTTTGATAACCTGCAGTATTTAAGATTAATGAAGCTGTTTTTAATCCTACTCCCGGAGCATCTGTTAGCTTGTTTCTTAATTCAAATTCTCTTTTTCTATCTGCCAATGCATCTTTCACTATTTCTTCTGGAAGATCTGACCCTTCCCACCATTCACAAAACCCTACCATCCTTCTTGCTCTCTGAAATGGATACATAGTCTTAAGGATTATCCCCTCAAATTGTTCTAATTGTTTCAAGATGCTTTGTGGGTTGTCAAGTCCTTGTTCAATAAGAAGATTATATGCGCTCATCTGATTTTTGTAATTTTCATTGGCAGCCAACAGACCGTATAACGAACCACAAAAAAGGCTTTCTGTATTGATGGGATAGAAAGTCTGTTTTTCCTGCAGGATTCTCGCTCTCCTAAAATATTCTTCCACTAACTTTTTGCGGTAAATCTTAATATGGTTTTCTTTTGGACTTTCTCTGTTTCTTAATAAAGGAAAAAATTCTATCTGGCTCATATTGTTTAGAAACCCCAAAAAATTAATAAACCTAACGGACAAAAATCTTATGCCTGTCTTTTCCCTGAATTTCTGCCAAAATTCTTTCTACTATTAGTTTCTCTGGATTGGGTATCAGCTTTACCCTGCTTTTTATGTCTGCGAAGTTCTCAAATTTCTTTTCTTCTCTTGTGTTGATTAATTCCCACATATGTTTCTTGCCTATTCCTGGAAGCAGTTCAAATTGATGCCTTCTCGTGTTTATTGGTCCTGCCCGATTGAAGAACTCTATGAATTTTTGCTCTTTTGATTCTATGAGCTTCTTGATTATGTAGTTTAGTTCTGTTTTTGCTGTTTCTGTTAATTTCGTGAATGGTATTCTTCCTGTGATATGATGCACCTTGTTCCTTTTTCCTTCTCCCATATAAACCTCTTCATATGGCTGCATAAATTGTCCTTTTTTAGGTATAATTTCAAGAAGTATGAAATGCTCTTTTCCTATGGCTTGCGCTATTGGAGTCTTTTTGTGGCTGGGCCTTTGGTCGAGTATGTACCCGTTCTGCAAATAGTCCAGTACAACTGCATACTCTTCTCTTACATGTTCTGTTATCATTTTTTTTCTCACAGCATGAAACTTTTGCTTTCTTTGTATTCACAAATGCCTCATTTTCTGTAATTTGCTGTTTTAGCTCCATTTTACTTTTTCATCACTTCAATAATTTTTTCCATATCCTCTTGTTTTAAGGTTATGTTTTCTCCTGTGAGTATCACCTTTAGCGAGTCAAGATCCCTTGGACACAAATCAATTATCTTTACAACCTGCCTTGGTTTTAATCTTGG
The DNA here is from genome assembly GCA_018819375.1 of Nanobdellota archaeon. Taxonomy (GTDB): domain Archaea; phylum Nanobdellota; class Nanobdellia; order SCGC-AAA011-G17; family GW2011-AR20; genus JAHJQH01. The sequence continues at coordinate 4,507 of JAHJQH010000095.1, read as the reverse complement.
TATGTTGAGGGCTTCTAATTTTTCTTTTAGTTCTTTTATTTCTTTCTCTTTTTTCTTTCCAAAAAGGGTTACATACTCATATGTTTTCATTGCTTTTGGATTTAGTTCCTTATCTCTCTTTTTGACATCTTCTATTCTTGACTTTACCTCTGACAAAGTTAGCGAGTTCTCTGATATTATTTCTATTCTTGGCATTTTTATACTTTCCTTAAGTGGACTGGGTGGATTATTAATGTTTTGTTTTTTGAACCATCCTTTATGCTTACTTCATAGCATTTTCCTTTTTTTCCTTTTATTGTTCCTGTTTTTCCGTGGAATCTCCTGAAATATATTCCGTCCTGGATTGCTGGTTCTGCTAACAGCTGAACCTTGTCTCCTTTTTTTAAATCTTGAAAGTATCTTGTTATACTTATCTTGCCTTTTTTTCTTACTCTCTTCTTGAATAAGCCTCTTGTTTTCCTTCTTCCTCCGCCTATTCTTTTTACCATTTTTAATTAGTTCTTAATATCAATTAGTCTTTAGTAGCTAGACTAACCCTTTTTATCATGTTTAACAACTACCCCCTCTTGTTTTTGATTATGGATTAAATAGTTTATAAATGTTGTGTTGTCTTATCTGAAAAGTCCTTTAGCAAAGATGTAGATCGCATATAAGGACCATCCAAATGGAATATATCCAAGATAACCCAAAACAGGCATTTCAAATATTTTACAGAATCCTACGAAAGGGATAACATAATGCCATTTAGCTGGTGCCCAATAATTCCAGAATTCCCAAAAAAAACCACAAGTGAGTGCGGCTAATGCCAAACATAAAAATAGTCTTGATTTTCCTTTGCTTAAATCTGAAATGAGAGATGGTCTTTTTGCTAAGTAATTTATCGGGTCAAGAAGGAAAAACATACTTAACCATACTAAAGGAAATGTGTATCTTGGCAAAACAAAGGGAAGGATTATCATAAAAATTCCAATTAAGATGAACCAGTATGCTTTTTTGTTATTCATTTCTATTTTGAATCTTGTTTTTTTGAATAGAGCTGTTGAGAGAAGAAAGTCTTTTATTTCAAAAACAGCTGGTATTACTGTGGAGAAAGCAATTGTTTTCATTAACCATTCTGGTTTTGCTATTGGGGTATAAACCCAATTATTAATTGAAATATTTAATAATTCATAAAACCACCAAACAGCGATTGACAGAACAAATAAGGACCAGAATTTTTTTGGATGGTTATTTAACAAGGATTTGTTTGTTCTTAGATAAACTACTGCATCAACAAACAGGATCAGGCCCATCCATAGACTAATGAAAAAAAGATAGGAACTAAATGGTTCTATTGGACTGAATATTAAGAACTCGCCTAATACAATTAATAATAGACCTAACCACCCATACCATTTAAGCATAATATCTGTTGAATCTGGTTCTTTAAAACATTTTTGGTTAGGTTTTTAAACAGTTTGTTCTTTTTATTAATATGATTAAAATAACAAAAGAAAGGTCAGATAAAGTGTATGGTCTTTGGAGTAGAGTTTATGATTTATCCCACCACCTCCAAACCTTATGGACAGACACAAAATACAGGAAAGCTGTAATAAAATATACTAATCTTAAGAAAGATGATAATGTCTTGGATGTTGGTGCTGGTACAGGTCTTACTTCCATAGAAGCACATAAAATACATCCTTCTTGTAAGATTACTGGGCTGGATTTATCTGGTAAGATGATTGAAAAAGCAAAATCCAAATATGGACTTGAAAAAGATATTTGTTTTATTGTGGGTAATATGGAAAATCTTAAGTTAGAAGATAACACTTTTGATGTTATTCTCTCTTGTTACGGTCTTGGGGGAGTTTATAATATCAAAAGGGCTTTTGAAGAGATGGTTAGAGTTGCTAAACCAAATGCTAGATTTGTTTGTGTTGAGATGTCAGAACCTCCAAAAGAAGACAAATTTAAATGGTGGGTGCACAAACATTTTGTTGGGCCTTACATAAAGTGCTTATGGAATTTTAGGGATCTGAATTTACACCCCCTTTTTAAAAATTATGGTATAGAAATAAAGGAACAGAAATACTTTAATGATAGGATCTTTGGTAGCACAACTTTGGTTTCTGGAATTCTTAGAAAGTAGAAAAACCTAAATCACAATCTTTTTAAATCGGTGGTTTTTGGTTATTTTGGTTAAAGTGATTTAATATGGGATATTTGAAATATGTTCGTGAGTTGTGGAAGAAACCTAGCAAGGAGTTGCTTAGAGGGAGAGTTATTGAATGGAGAAAAGGAAGCACTGTTTCTAGGACTGAAAGACCTGTGAGAATTGACAGGGCGAGGAGTGTTGGTTATAAGGCTAAGAAAGGGTATGTTATTGCAAGAGTGAAACAGTTAAGGGGAGGGAGACAAAGACCCTTGATTAAAAAAGGAAGGAGAAGTAAGCACAGAAGAAGAAGAAAAATTGTTGGAAAAAGTTACAGGTGGATTGCTGAAGAAAAGGCAAACAGGAAATTTAAGAATTGCGAAGTTATTGGAAGTTATCTTCTTGCCAAAGACGGGCAGTATTATTATCACGAAGTGATTCTTCTTGACAGAGAATTAGGAAAAAAATATCCTAAAGCAAAAGGAATTGCAAAACAAAAAGGAAAGGTTTTTAGGGGATTGACTTCTGCCGGAAGAAAGAGCAGGGGTCTTAGGCATAAAGGAAAAGGTGCTGAAAAAGTTAGGCCAAGCTTGAGAGCAAATGAGAGAAGGGGAAAAAATTAGTTCCGTGATCACTCTTGAGTGGCATTAAATAAAAAAGCTTATATATTTATGGGTTCTTTGTTATGTCATGAAAAAAGCAACACTTTTGACCTTGCTCGGACTTGGAACTTTTAGTTTAGCTAATATTCTTGGCTGTGCCGGAAGCAAGCCAAAAACAGTTACTGTTAATGATATGATCTATGCTAATAATATGGGCCATACTGCACCTATTCAACTTGTCAGGGATTTTAAACAACTCAAGTTAGAGAGAGACCAACTTGAGAATATATTTCTTGGCAGTTATCTTGACTGGTACTTGTCTGGTGAAGCCAGTAAGAAAGATTCATTGTTAATGGACAAGTATCATACTCTTATGGTTGATGTTGATTCCACTCTTGCCAGGAAAAAAAGAATGTTGCTGAAAGAGTGGTCTGATGAGTATCCCGGGATCAAGGGACTGTTAGAAGAAAATTAACTAACCTTTTTTATCACTTCGCATATTATCTCTGCTGTTATGTTTGGATACCAACGATTCATAAAATGAGTTGGTTCTACTTCCATTATTACTTTTCCTGCGGTTGGAAATAATTTCCTGTTTGGACCTAATGCCAGAGAGCCATCAGCCACATTTTCTATTGTTATTTCTGGTTTTGGAGAATTTCTCAGAGTATCACCAACTGCCCTTAAATAATTCTCGGCAGTGAATCTTTCGTTCAGTCTTTTTGTTATGTATGGCCTTGCATACTTTTGAGTTTTTACTATATCTTTTTTTATGAGCTCTTTTGTCGTGTTGCTAAATCTCCCCACATCAAAAGAGCCATATTTTCTTATCATACCCAAAACTCTTTTTTCTGTTTCGTCCATAACTTCTTTTTTGTATGGTCTTTCTATTGACCTCAGAAAAAACCTATATTTCTTGTTTAATTCTTTGACGATTTTGTTTATTTCTTTTTCTCTTATCCCCCTGCTTTTGAATGTCACGAAATCTATGATGCTTGGCAGTGACCTTACCCTGTTAAATGCCCTGTGCACAAGAATTATCTTTTCTCCTTTTCCCACTTCTGACCAAAAGGATTGATAGATTCTTAGCCTGTTTTCATAATCCTGGTCATCTTTTGATACCCACGCATATTTTTTCATGTAGTGACTGATGTAATCCTGATTTGTGTCCTGCTCAAAAATCTTGTAAGATGAAAGTGCGATTTCTATTGGCGGAATATCCCTGTTGAAGTCTATCCCCCATAGTCTTCTTCTTGGCATTGTTGAGATTATTAGTTTTCCGCCTGTTTTTTTCCAGCATAATCCCGCCACTGTTTCAGAGTTATCGTCTCTTGAAGTGGGATTTTCCATTGCCGGTCCTGAATGAGGAGTTACTATTACTACTCCTGATTTTTCTTCTCCGTAGATTATGTATCCTTGCCTGAATCTTGAATCCATAGGAATCTTGAGGCGGGATAAATATTTAAGTTTGTTGTTAGAAGAAATCTGGGCCCGGGGGGACTTTCATCAATGCTTTCTCTGTTGTGAGCGAAACTCTGTTTTGCAGGAGCTTTTTTTAAAAGCTCCATTTTCTTCCCTGCGGTGGCTTTCTTTTCTCAAAAGAAAGGGTCGACTTTGAACCCCTGACCTCTGGCTTGCTTAGATTCTTTGGCTTGTGCTGTTTTTGATGTGCCAAAGATGGTCATATAAGACCAGCGCTCTAGGCCAGACTGAGCTACGGGCCCATTATCAAAATCATCACCATCTCATTTTTATAAAGTTTTGGATTTTA
>JAHJQH010000094.1 GCA_018819375.1 Nanobdellota archaeon | reverse complement strand
TTTCTGAATGGTGTCGGAATGGAATAGTCATTTTATGAATTGTGTTTTTTGATTTGTGTTTTGGAACAGCATAATGCTTATATTTGTGTGCTGGTTTGTTTGAGATGCTTTGATGAATTTGATTGAAAATGTAAGGGGGTTTTGAGTGGGTTTAGATTTTGAGTTATTAAAAACACAAGAATTAGATGGGTTGAGTGGGAACCAGATAAAAATTTTTCAAAGAAGAGGGGGGTATCAGAGAGATGATCCTACAATTGCTTGTACCCTGGGTCGTGTTGCTCACGGAGTTGCTTTATCTGAATTATTATATTTGGATCAATTTCAACCTAAAATTTTTGATGGTGTTTCTTGTCATAGGGAAAAAATTGGTGGCGGTTGGTTAAATCTTCTTTATAATGGACCTAAAGGGAAAGATAAAGGTAATTTTTTTAATTATCTCCAGAATATGGAAGATTTGTCAAGAAAAAATTCTTCTGCATCCGAAGTTGTTGGGGATATTGAGAAAAAATATTATGATTTGCTTAGCAATTTTAAGTTTTTGCCTAATTCACCTACGCTTATGAATGTTGGTAGGGAATTAGGACAATTGTCTGGTTGTTATGTTTTGTCTGTTAGTGACTCTATTAATGACTGGGCTTCGAATGTTGGTTACGCGATGATGATTCATAAATCTGGAGGAGGCACAGGATTTTCTTTTTCAAATATTAGGCCTAGTGGTGATAGGGTTGGATCCACTCTTGGTGTGGCTTCTGGTCCTTTGAGTCCTTTGAGGATAATCAATGTTTCTACTGAAGAAATCAAGCAAGGAGGAACAAGAAGAGGTGCAAATATGGGGGTTTTAAGTGTTTATCACCCTGATATTCTTGATTTTATTGACCTTAAACTTGATGTTGGAAAATATCCTAATTTTAATCTTTCTGTTGCTGTTGATGAAAAATGGATGAAAAAAGTTTTTGTTGGAGGGAATTATAATTTAATCAATCCCAGGTCAGGTGAGAGAGTTAAGAAATTAAATGCCAAGGAAGTTTTTGATAGAATTACACAAAATGCTTATTTTTGTGGTGACCCTGGGATTGTGTTTATTGACAGGCATAATTGGCCCAGAAATAATCCCACTCCTGCCTTAGGACAAATTGAGTCTACTAATCCTTGTGGGGAACAAAGTTTGTTGGCTTTTGAGAGTTGTAATCTTGGTTCTATTAATTTATACAAACATCTTGTTAAAAAAGGAGATTCTTTTGTTTTTGATACTAACGAACTTGAGAAAACTGTCAGAACTTCTGTTCGCTTTTTGGATAATGTGATTGACATCAACAAATTTCCTCTTCCTGAAATTGAAATGATAACAAAAAGGAATCGTAAAATCGGCTTGGGGGTTATGGGATTTGCTGAAACAATTGCTTTGTTGGGTTGGGCTTATAATTCTAAGGAAGCTTTAGGTTTTGCTGAGAGAACTATGAGGTTGATTAATGAAACTGCTATGAGTGAGTCTGAATCTCTTGCTGAAGTTAGGGGTAAATTCCCAAATTGGGATAATTCTGTTTTTGATCCCAGGAGCGAATATTTTGCTGGAGAAGAACATTACCCCAGAAATGCTGGAAGAACCACTATTGCTCCTACAGGAACTATTGCTATTGCTGCTGGATTAGATGCTAGTGGGATAGAACCTCCTTTTAAGATTGTTACGAGAAGAAAAACAGCTGATGGAGTTGATACTGAAAAATTAGGAAGTGTTGCTTCAAAAGAACATACTTTTTATCAGATATTCCAACCTTTTTTATATTTCGCAAAAAAAGGTAATTACTGGGGCAAAGATGAAAAAACTCTGCTACAAATTATCTCTGATAATGAAGGTTCTATTCAGAATTTAGATTTTATTCCTGAACCCATTAAGAGAATTTTTATGACTTCTCACGATTTTAATTATAAGGAACATATTGATATGCAAGCTGCTTTCCAAAGACACACAGATCACGCAGTTAGTAAAACCGTTAATTTTCCTGAAACTGCTACTGTTGAAGATGTTAGAAATGCGTTTACATATGCTCATAAAAAAAAGACCAAGGGGGTTACTATTTATGTTGACAACTCTCTTGATGTGCAAGTTCTTGATTCTGGTCCTAGTATGAAATTTATTACTCCTTTATACCCTAGGGGAAGAAACCAACAAAGCAGGACAATAGAACTGAAAGCCACATCTCCTGATGGACATAAAAGACCAACTATCTTTATCAATCTGTCTTTTTTGAGCCAAGGATTAAGAAAGAGACAACTTGAGGAAATCTTGAAAAATGGCGAGAGAACATAATTTAGAAAAAATAATGAATGTTATGGATTTACCTGAAGGCAGACTGAACCAGATATTTATTAATCAAGGTTTAGCAGGAGGAGATGAAGCTGCTAGAACTGCAGCCATAGGTGTATTATTATCTTTTGGATTGCAATTTGGTGTCCCTCCACAAGCTTATATCAAGACTTTAGCTGGCATAAAATCCAATACAAATGTTTTTATGCAATTATGTGACGGAAAGGAGCAACAATTCGGTTCTTTGGCTGATTCTTTATCTTTTATACTTCACAATTATGTGGAATCCATTGAGGAGCCTTGGAGACTTGACAAACTTAATGAGTATTATTCTGAAGAAAATTATCCTTATTTGAAGCAGATATTTGATGTTGAACCAGTAACTAAAGGTGTAACAATTAAAAGAACATTATCTGATGGGTCACCTATTCGCCTGACATTAAACCCGCATAAACAGAAAGGTCTTGCAGAGGTTTTAATTATGAAAGGGGCTTCTGGTGGTGATGATAATGCTTATTATGAAACTCTTGGAAAGATAATTTCCACTAATCTGCAGCATGGGATGCACCCTTTTGTTATGATTGATTCTTTGAGGGGTATTAGATCCACTCAGATAGGATACGTTGAAGGCGCTTCTTATACCTCTGTTGAGGATTGTATTGCTAGAGAGATTTTTGATTGGTATCTCAATAAGGGCATTAATTTAGAAGAACATTATAATGCTACGCTTGGTAATCAGGATTTTATCAGGCGTTCTAAGAAAGGAGAAATTCTTATTTCTAGGGAACCTTGTGAAAATTGTGGTTCTAGGATATATGAAAAATTTTCTGAACCTGGGTCAAGGAGTTGTGGGACCAATTCTTGTTGTGGGCATAAATACGGGACTTGCGGGTAGGG
>JAHJQH010000093.1 GCA_018819375.1 Nanobdellota archaeon | reverse complement strand
TTTTCTTTTCTTACTGGTTTTTCTTTTCTTACTGGTAGTCATTATAAAGTAAGCCATAAAAATAACCTTTATAAATGATTTGTTTGCACTTTTAGACCATGGAAATCAATAACCCTTGTGGTGTTTGCAGGGCGGACATAGGAAAATATATGTGCAATGTCTGCAATTCAAAAGTTTGCGCCCAGTGTTATGACAAGAAAAAAGGCGTCTGTATTATTTGCAGAGATGGCCTGGTAGTCTAACTTGCCATAGCCCCTGCATAATCCTTTCTAATAGACCTCTATAATTTGTCTCGACGTGTTGGTTTTTCTATTTTCTTGAATCCAGTGTATTTGTGAAGCACTTTGGGAATTTCTATTTCATTGTTTTTTGTTTGAAAATTGTTTAGAATAGCAATCATTATCCTGTTTGCCACACAACCTGTGGCATAAATGGTGTGAACAAATTCCTTCTCACCTTCGCCAATGCATCTGATGTTCCCCCTCCTTGCTTGAAAACTCCCGGTCATGCCTATACTCCCCACTTCCCCCCATCTTTTTTCTGCAGCTAACCAAACTTCGATGTCTTTTTCCATGGTGGCTTTGTTTGGCATATCATCTGCCCTGTGGGTTATAATCCTGTGGGGTAATCCTAAAGATTGATAAAATTCTTTTAAGTCTTCAAATATCTGATAAAATTCCTTTTCTTCTTTTTCTTTTGTGGTTATGTGTGTTAATTCAATTTTATCAAATTGGTGGGTCCGATAGAGTCCTTTGTCATCGGCGTGAGTTCCTGCTTCTCTTCTAAAGCAAGGGGTATATGCCATAAATTTTTTTGGTAGTTCTTTTTTGTTGAAAGTGTCATCCCTGAATATGGCTAAAACAGAAATCTCCCCTGTTGCCACAAAGACCTTCCCATCTTCTGTTTTGTACACTTCCTTTTCACCACCAGGATAATGCCCTGTGATGTAAAGATTTTCCTCATTAACAAAATAAGGGGGTATTAATTCAGAATATCCTTTTTTTCCGAAAAAGTCAAATCCGTAAGTGTTTATCGCCCTTACTAATCTCGCTGCCTTTCCTTTTAAGACCCACCCCCTGTCTCCAGCAGCTTTTATGCCCCTTTTAAAATCTGCTAAATCAAGATCTATCAGAACTTCCCAATTATTTTTTGGTTTAAAATCAAATTGAGGTTTCTTGATTTTACTTTCCCAATCAATATTATCTTTTTGACCAAGGGGCACATTTTTGTGCAACGGGTTAGGGAGTTGATAAGACAGTAGTTTATACTCTTTCTCTAATTTCTTGAAAATTTCTTCTTGTTTTTTTATTTTGAGATTATTCTTCTTGCTTTTTAGGATAAGTGTTTTAATGTTTTGCTTCTTCTTTTTTAGGGCATTTAGTTCATTTGTCAGAAGATTCCTGTTCATTCTTAAATCATCTAAATCTTTCTTGGATTTTCTTAGTTTATCATAGGCCTGAAGAAATTGGTTTATGTTAACCTTTATTCCCCTAGCATTACAGGACTTTTCAATTACCCCCTGATTGTTTATGACATATTTTATATCAAGCATAATTAAACTAATCCTTTCTTATTATTTAAAGGTTGTGCCACCACTCGTAATCTTTAAAAGTGGTGAAAGAAATATAATAAGTTATGATGTTCAGAGAGAATTTTGAGAAGAAGGTAAGAGATACAATCAAGAAATACGGACTGTGCAGCAAAAAGGATAAAATAATTGTTGCTTGTTCTGGAGGCAAGGATTCCACGACTGTGCTCTATTTATTGAAGAAGTTTGGTTATGATGCTGAGGCATTGATAATTGACCTGCTTATCGGGAAATGGTCTGAAAAAAACCTGAAGAATTTGAAAGGATTTTGTGGGGAGCATAACATAAAACTGAATGTCGTGAATATGCGGGAGGAGATTGGATACTCTGTCTGTTACATAAGAAGCGGCATACAGGCAAAAACCAAGTTCAGCAACTGCATGATATGCGGGGTCATAAAGAGATGGATTCTGAATAAAAAGGCGAGAGAGCTTAAGGCAGATAAACTGGCAACAGGCCATAATCTTGATGATGAATCTGAGAATATCTTAATGAACACATTTAAGGGAAACCCTGAACTCGGCATTAATCTTGGGCCAAAGACAGGAATTGTTATGGACAAGAAGTTTGTTCAGAGAATAAAACCACTTTATTTCTGCAGCAACAAGGAGATAATGAAATATTCCAAGAGCATGAAATTTCCTGTTTTATATGAACCTTGCCCTTGTTCTGTCAGCACGTTCAGGAGAAATATCAGGGAAAGAATCAGTGAGATAGAAAAAATAAGCCCAAGAATAAAACTTAATATTGTTAATAATTTCCTTAGAGTTCTTCCTGTATTAAGAAACCAATATAAGTCAAACACTAAATTGAGATATTGTGATTATTGTGGAGAGCCGTGCAGGAAAGAAGTATGCAAAAAGTGCGAGTTAATCAAAATCTTGTTAAGATAGGTTATTGGGTCAACTTCACGACAGGCGCAACAAGATAGCACATTAAAATTCTATAATGCGCCACACCAAAATAGAGCATCACAATATTTAAATAACCTCAAATATGGGGGTATGTTATGATTGAGATGAGGATTATTGGAAGAGGTGGACAAGGTGCTGTTACTTCTGCACAAATTCTTGCTATTGCTGCATTTTATGATGGCAAGCAAAGTCAGGCATTTCCTAATTTTGGTGTTGAGAGAAGAGGTGCACCTTCTTATGCTTATGTCAGGATAGATGACAGGAAAATCAATAACAGGTCTCTTGTTTATGAACCAGATTACCTGATTGTTCTTGATGCGAGTTTGTTGAATCTTCCTGGTGCTGTGGAAGGGGTGAGTAGAGGCACCAAAGTTTTTGTGAATAGTTCAAAACCAGAAAGTTGTGACAAGACAATGTGTGTAACCACTTTTGATGCAACAAAAACTGCAATGGAAGTTTTGGGAAAACCTATTGTTAACACTGCTGTTCTTGGAGGATTTGCAGCTAAGACCGGCATTGTAAGTATTAAAAGTCTGGTGAAAGCTGTTGATGATGTTTTTGATGGGGAGTTAGCTGAGAAAAACAAAAAGGTGATGGAGAAAGTTTATGAGGAGGTTAAGAGTGGCAAGTAAGCAGATTCCAATTAGTCTTGGAGCAGTTGTGAAAGAACCTGGTTCTAGTGTGAAAAATAAGACAGGTGGCTGGAGAACTTTCAGACCCGTGATAGACAAGAAAAAATGCATAAAATGTATGTTGTGCTGGCAGTATTGCCCTGATTCGTGCATTAGTAAGGATATTGAGGTGGATTATGATTTTTGCAAGGGCTGCGGCATCTGCGCTGAAGTCTGCCCTGTCAAGTGCATAAAGATGGTGAGAGAGGAGAAATAACTTTCTAAGAAAAGGTTATTGTTCAAAAGATTAGGGGGTTGGGAGTGAGAATCCCGGACGGGGCAGACTACCTTTCTGACATTTCAAAGAAATGTTTAAAACCAAAAGATTTATATATTTTAACATAATTATGTTTTTTAACATAATCAATGCAGGATTATTCGCGTAAAATCATTAATGCAGGAGGTAAAAATGGTAAGTATAACTCTCTCTATCCCAGAACAAGTAAAACACCAAATGAATATGTTCACTGAGGTAAATTGGTCTGGATTTGTAAGACAAAAAATAATTGAAAAAACAGAGGAAATGGCGTGGAAGAAAAAAATGCTTCAAAAATTAGAAAAAGAAGAACAAGTTAATGTGTGGGCAGTAAATTTACAAAGAAAATCCAGAAAAGGGAGATTTAAGGAATTAAAAAGTAAGAGGGTGTCATAAATGAAATTAGTGGTTGATTCTAATGTTTTATTTACTTTTTTCTGGAAAAACTCCGTCTTTCGAGATATTCTCGTAAAAGGAGGTATTATCTTGTTCTCGCCAGAACTTGCCTTAAAAGAAATAGAAAAATACAGAAAAGAGATTATTGAAAAAGCTAAAATCTCTCAACAAGATTTTAAAGAAATAAAAAAAGAACTGAAAAAGAATGTTGCATTCATACCCTTGGAAGAATATACTGATTCTATTGGAACTGCAAGACAAATAGAAAATGATTTTTCAAAACAAGAAGTTGGAGACTTCTTAGATGATTTGGATTTTTTTGCATTAGCATATGAACTAAGATGCCCTTTGTGGTCAAATGATAAACTCCTCAAGAAACAAAATAAGATTCCTGTGTTTACGACAAGAGAAATAATAATCTTATTAAATTAATCTGGTGCACCAGCTGGGTTGACAAA
>JAHJQH010000092.1 GCA_018819375.1 Nanobdellota archaeon | reverse complement strand
GTAATGAACGCATAATCTTGTGTTTCAGCATACTATAACCAGGGTAATTTATTAATCAAGAGAGGTGAATGTTGCATTGGAGATATTTATAGAATTAAGCATTATTCTTGGCATAACCGTCTTAATCGCAGGAATAATGAGACTCCTGAAACAGCCATTAATAATAGGTTATATTCTCGCAGGAATAATCGCCAGTCCGTATTTTCTTAACATCGTCCACTCTACAGAGATTATAAATGTGTTCTCGCAGATCGGAGTAGCATTGCTTCTTTTCATTGTCGGGTTGAGTCTGAGTCCAAGAGTCATAAAAGAAGTAGGGGGCGTTTCTTTGGTTACTGGGGTTGGCCAGATTATCTTCACATCCATATTTGGTTTTTTTATAAGCAGGCTGCTAGGATTTTCAATAATAGTTTCGTTATATATTGCAACTGCCCTGACTTTTAGCAGCACAATAATAATTATGAAATTATTATCTGATAAAAAAGATTTGGAAAAGTTATATGGGAAAATCTCAATCGGTTTTTTACTAATTCAGGATATTTTTGCAATAATTCTTTTGATGTTTATCTCATCATTTGCAGGAAAAATAAATGCTGCAAGTATCACCATAAACATCGCTTTTCTCGGGGTGCTATTAATTGGAGCTTTGATTTTGATAAGTGTTTACATTCTGCCAGCATTATCAAAATTTTTTGCTAAATCTCAGGAGTTCCTATTCCTGTTTTCAATCGGATGGGGTATGTGCTTGGCTGCACTATTTTACTACATTGGGTTCTCAATGGAAATAGGGGCATTGATTGCGGGTGTTGCACTTTCTATGTCTCCTTACCATTATGAAATAAGCTCAAAGATGAGGCCTTTAAGGGATTTTTTTATCATCCTATTTTTTATTCTACTTGGATCCCAGATGGTTTTTGAAAACATAAGCTACTTTATACTCCCTGCCGTGATATTCTCTTTGTTCATCCTGATTGGAAACCCGCTGATTGTTATGGCTCTAATGGGGCTTCTTGGATACAAGAAAAGGACAAGTTTTCAGGCAGGACTAACAGTCGCCCAAATAAGTGAATTTTCCCTGATTTTAATAGCATTAGGGGTTAAGGTAGGTCATCTCACAAAAGAGGTCCTGTCTCTTGTCACCTTTATCGGGTTAGTGACTATTGCAGGTTCAACATATCTCATCTTGTATTCTCATAAGATTTATCCACTCCTTTCAAGATATCTGGATGTATTTGAGAGAAAAAAAGCAGGCGAAGGCAGGAAAGACAACCTAAAGGGTTATGAGATTATATTGTTCGGATGCAACAGGATTGGGTATAGTTTCTTAAACACTTTTATGAAGATGAGAAAAAGGTTCTTGGTAGTTGATTACAATCCTGACCTCATATCTGAATTGATAAAAAAGAAAATTCCTTGCAGGTATGGTGACCTGGATGACAGTGAGTTTTTGGAGGAATTGAATATTGGCAAATTAAGAATGGCTATCTCAACCATCCCTGAATTTGAAACAAATTTATTGTTAATAGAAAAAATCAGGCAGATAAACAAAAAGACGATTATCATTGTCGTGTCTCATAAGATTAGGGAAGCAAGGAAATTATACGATAAGGGAGCAACTTATGTTATAATGCCTCACTTCTTAGGTGCTGATTATGCTTCCATGATGGTGAATAAGTATGGGTTGGAAATGGATAGATTCTTAAAAGAGAAGAAGAAGCATATCAACAAGTTAAAAATAAAGGCAGGGTTGGGCCATGAACATCCGAAAGCTGAGAAACATAGATGATTATCTAATCTACCTGATTTTGATTACTTTAAAATAAAAAACAAAACTTTCAAATGAAAAATAAAGAAAAGAGGTAAGCTTCTGCTTACTTCTTGCTGAGTGTTATTTCAATGGTCGAAACCCTGACTGTTTTTCCTTCCTTGTTCTCAAATTCCTCGCTATCAATCTTTATGTCCTTCACTTCAGCCGTGTTATCAAGAAATCTTTTTGTTGAGACCTCTGCTATGTCCACGCCTCGGGAGATGAATTTTCCTCTTGCTTTGATAATCACTTCATTTGCTCTCTGAGTTGTAAACTGCATAACAACACCAGTAACATAGTTCATAAAGGGTTTGTTACCAATAAAAACAGTATGTTCTTCACCTTTCCTGTATTTCTTCTCACTTCTTTGCCCACTATCTTCTGCCTGTTGTTGACCTTCTTCCATTTTTGTTCCCTCCATAATGTTTGTTATTTCTTTGATTTTTTGCTCTTGACTAAACGAGTTATGTATCCTGCAACCACATTCCTGATTTTTTTTGATTCAACATCCAGCAGTTCATCGACTACCTTCTTGTTATCCTCAAAGTTATCCTTGAATTTGTCGCCTTTCTCTTCCAATAACTTGTTGGAAACTCTTTTTGTCATTGCAGTTTTTATTCTTCCCATGCTTTCCTCTCAATTATGAAGGTTTTTAAGGTTTTCTAATCAAGCTCCAATTTTTGGATTTCTTTTCTTATTTGCTTTAATCTCCTTCTAAATCTAGATAAGAAAAACATTACCCCAAACAATACAAGAATGGACACTCCTGAAAGGATTCCTAAACGGATATTTGAATTAAAATCAATTTGTTTTGTTATAAATGCTATCCCCACGCCAATAAAGTATGTAAATAAAATAATTAACAAGGTGTTATAATACTGGAGGTTTGTGTTATATTCTAAACCCAACAGGTTCTTTTTTATTTCCCCCTTCATTTTAATCCCCAAATCCTAAAGCAAGAAGTATGAGTCCCGCTATAAGGAGAATGGTAAATAAGGTCGCTCTTGTTATGTGGCCCCCGGCAAAAGAAGGAATCGCACCAATTATGCCCACCACACTGGCTATGACTCCGGCTAATATTAATACACCCTTATTTGCTTTTACTTTTTTCATACTAACATACCTAAACAATAAAACTATTTAAATCTTTACAGCTCGTTTGTCCGTTAGGAGGGTTTTGTGATAACCTCTTGGTTTTTAAGAGTCTCTAAGAAGGTGACTACATCCTTATCTTTTGTGGTCACCCTTTGTTTGTTTCTTGGCTTGTTTAACTTTTCCTCAAGCCATTCTTGATCAGGGAATTAATCAGGATATTCTGCTGTTTGGACCATTCCTTATCTGAATGTGTTCTCACATATTCTGCCCACATTTCTATGAATTTCAGTCTTTCCCTGTTATTCTTCTCTTTGTCAAAATACATTTTATTTGGAAAACTCCCTTTTGTAATAATCAATTTTTTCTTTGTTTATTTTCCCCTCAAAAACTTTTCTTAAATAATACGCATCTTCTATATCTTTTTTTGAACCTAAACAAACTTCCTTGAAAGCTATTTGTGGCTCTATAAAAGATATCCTCAATTCACCTTCACTTAAAATAACTCTCAGGGGTTTCTCTAAAAAGTGAATATCCAATGGCCTTTTTGCAAGTTTAATTTCTATATTAGGCACAAACTGATTTTTTTTAGCAAATCTTAAAGGAATATCTTCATTCAATTCTTCAAAAGCATCTCTTTTAGAAGTGTTTATGCATTCATACCCTTTATCTTCTAATTCTTCAAATAACTTGTTAAAATCCTGTTTTTTCATCTCTTTAATAAAAACATCCACATCCTCTGTCCCTCTGCTTCTGCCAAACAAGATTATTACATATCCGCTTACAATCATATACTTTGTGTGTTTTTCCAGAATCCTGCAAAAATCCAAGACAAACTTGTCTAACTCATTAAGCTCTTTATCAAGTTTAATAATCCCCTCATTTACAAATTCCATAACTTTAAACTAATGAGGCAGTATATAAAAACCTTTTGACCTTTTTATCTATTAAGGGAGATTGCCTTGTCCGCAAATCACACCCCCAGAAAATCACCTGCTGAATTTCTTGAAAATTATGTTGTGTTTCTCAGCATAGACTTGTGCTTTTTTTGTCATATCCCCGGTGCCCAGGAAAAAAAGAAGGCAGTTCCTTGCTTTTGCCCTTGTCTGTGCAAGACTAAGTTCTGCATCATTGACTTTTTTCTTATCCTTAAACTTGACAAAGAAGTGAACAGGTCCAGCATTGCTCGGCATTCTCACAACTGATTCAATGTCCTTGCTCTTTCTGACCACCTTCTCTTCAATAATTTCAGCACCCATTCTGCCTAAAAATCCCCTGAAAAGATTCAGTGCATACTCACCACTATCTTTCTTTTTTGGCTCAATTCTCACAACATCAGCAATCACGTTTTGTTCTGCTCCAACATCACCGAGAGCCATTTGCACATCTTCAGGAATTGGTTGTCCTATCTCGGGCTCTTCTGGTTCAATCTCTTCTTTCTTTTCAGCACTCATCCCAATGATAATTTTCTCTGCTTCAGAATTTGGAACACTATACCACTTCCAAAAAACTTCTTCTGTTGAAGCAACAGTAAGCTTTACAGAAAAATCATTTATTTCCCTTACAGCAACCCTCTGCCAAGGTTCAATCTCGCTGTCTTTCAGGACTTTCTCTTTTTTCAATATGTCAAATATCTTCCTTTCTTTCTCTTTGAGGTATTTATACAATCCTTCAAGCTTTGGCTTTTGTTCAGAAACATAATAAACAGGACTCCCTCCAACCTTGGAATGGCTGACTAAAATGTGCTTGTTCCTTACGAGTTCAGATAAGACAGCACCCGCAAATATGCTGTTCTCACCAATCTCCCTGGCGATTTGTACAGGAAGGACAGGGCCTTTCATCTTGATAAGATTCAGGACTTTTGATTTTGTTTCTTCTATGTCCGACATAACCAAAAACAAGAAACAACATTATATAAATATTTGGAAACTTTAAAACAACTATGAAATGCTCAAAATGCAAGTCAGAATCAATAATCCAGCTGACAAACAACAAAATCCATTTATGCAAGAGTCACTTCTTCAGGTATTTTGAGGCCAAGGTCATAAAAACAATAAGAACCAGGAAACTGATTGAAAAAGGAGACCGTGTTCTGTGCGAAGTGAGGAACACTCTCGCCTCTATAAAGATTCTGAAGCAATATGTTGATTGGAATGTCATCACCTTGGAAGTCATCTACTCCGGAAAGGGCAGCCAAAAACAAGTTGCAGATTACTGCAAGGCAAACAAAATCATATTAACAAACAATAAAGTAAAAAAAAAGAAAAAACAGGAATTCACAAAAATGGCACTTGAGCAAAACCTTGATGATGAATGCAGGGACATCCTAGTTAGCCAGTTCAGTGATAAAATAAATCCCGGCAATTTTGGTCCAACAGCAGGAAAAATAATCAAGCCATTTTGTCTTATGCTAAAAGACGAAGTCAACTTATACTCTAAGCTAAGAAAATTCAACCTAAAACATTCCCCACAAAAACAAAACAAGCTTCAAAAAGCCACATCCAAGATGCTAAACGAAATTGAGAAAAAATATCCAGGAACAAAATTCGGAATAATAAATTACTTCAAGAAAATCACACTGCTTCTGAGGAAGGGATAAAACAACCAAAAGACTACACAACCAAATAATTAAACAATCCCCAGACTAAACCACCCAAAGATTACACAATCAAAAATAACCTTTTAATCCAAAAGCTCCAATTTCCTTTGACCAGTTTCCAACCCGCCCGCACCACCAACCTCGGCGTTAGTTTTAAATATTTTTCTATGTCTTAAAATAATCATGAAAGATAAATATTGGCACCTACAATTTGGTAAAAAAGGTAAAATCAATGAAGATTCAATAGGAATGTTATTACGTACTTTTAAAGGAGAAACCAGATTAGAGGAAATATACGGAGGGATTGATTTATTAAAACCAACAAATAAACCTTCTAAAGGAACTAAATCATATGTAATTGAATTCACACATCACATAGATGGATCTTTGAGAAAAAATAAGCTTGAAGTTAAAGTATTAATTAATCAAGATGGCGATTTAAATGTTTTTGAGTCTTCAGAAGATTATAATTTCAAAAAAGTTGATTTTGGGTATGCAGGGGAATTATGGAAGAAATCCCAGGAAATAGAAGCAGCAATTCAGCAATTGTTGTAATCTTCGGCATTCCACAACCCCTATAACCACCAAGCCCCCACCATCCCTCGTTCTCAAACAGGAAAGTTTAAATATATCCTCTTTTTAGGATAATATTATCCTTAAAACAAGATAATGCTATGTTAACAGAAAAAGAACTTAGAATTTTAGAACTGTTTATGAAAAACCCTTTTGCTAGTTACACCATCAGAGAGCTAATGAAAAGAATAAAAACCAAATCATATGATTGGACACATAAGACAGCAACTAAATTAATAAAGGAAAACATAATCAAAACTGAAAAAAAAGGGCAGGCAAATTTATGCACCCTCAACTTAAACGAACATAAAACAATACTCTACCTTAGCTTGTTAGAAGAAACAAAAGCAATAACAATCAAAATACCAAATCTAAGTAAAATAATGGGGGTCGTGCCATCTCAATTTAACATATTGTTGATAACAGGAAGTTACGTTGACGGAACACACACTGAGGAATCAGATATGGATGTAGTGGCCATAATAGAAAATAAGGAAGAAAAGAAATGGGTAATAAACCAGTTGACAAATAAAGGAGAACTAATGATCCCAAAGCTTCACCCTTATGTCTTCACAAGAGAAGAATTCTTAGAAATGTTGTCAAACAATGAACAAAACTATGGAAAAGAAATAGAAAAGAAACATTTAATAATCTTCGGAGCTGAAAACTATTATCAAATCTTGAAAGAAGGAATAAAAAATGGATATAATCGTTAAACAATACCTGGAAAGGGCAGAAAACGAGCTTAGGCTTTCAATAATCCTCAAAATTTGGGGTTGTTCCAACTAGAAAAAAGAAAGAGGGGTCAATTTGTATACAAGACAATACCTCAGGCAAACAGGGAGCCTGCACAAGAATCAATAGAAAATGCCAAAAAGTTTGTGACTCATATAAAACAGGTTATTGAAAAATAACCTTCCTCCCATCTTAACCCTTTAAAACCAAAAACAAAATTCATCAAAAGCAATCAGGGATATACAACCCGCATCCTTTCGTTAGCTTATATATGGAATTGATTGTTATGGCATAAGCACGACCCTCATACTCGTGGATAATTTCTTTAAATGTAAACCTCTTGTTCGAAAATTTTTTAGATAACAAGTATATCCCGATTTGGAATACAGTAACACTCTGACACATAAAATGAACTGGGTCCTCATTGAGATTTTTGTGTAACGCTAATTTTTCTGTTTGCCTTTTTGAGTCATTTAAACACATTCTTTTTTCATTAATCTGAATAAGCATTTGCTCAAGAACTTTTAAAACAGGCTTGTCTGCGAGTTCTCTTTCAATTTTTTCTTATTAATATTCACAAACAGATAAACAAAGAAAAGCTTAAAAAATTAACTTCTAATGAGAATTTCTTCTTCCCTTGTGCCAACCAAGATGTTCTGAAACCTTGGAATTAAGGTCTGATATCCTGTAATTAATACTAAAACTGTATCCCAAGTTTGCAATCAACAATCCAAGAACTAATTCCTCAGTGCCAAGACTGCCCCCAATCAGTTTCCTGATCACCTCAATGATAAGATAAATAACAAAAGCAATCAATACCAGATATATTATTTTTATCCCCTTCTTCACCTTATACCACCATCGTTATGAACCAGATTATAAGAACCACTAACAACAACAGCATCACCCAATCCAGTAATTGTAATTTCCCTTTTCCCATATTCTTACAAAAAACTGAAAAGTATATAAGCTTTTTGTGCTCGTTTGTCTGTTAG
>JAHJQH010000091.1 GCA_018819375.1 Nanobdellota archaeon | reverse complement strand
TAAATGAAGTTTGGTTCCATTAATAAACTTCTTTCTTGCTTCTTCTATTGTCTTTCCTTCTGCGACTACATTAATGTCGGGACTTGAAGCAACATAAACAATTTTTTTCCTGGTTTTACAAGGTTCAAATATAATGTTTATTCCAATCTTTTTCATTTTATCCTGTTTTTTGAGATGGTTTTTGGGTATATAAGGTTTTTTATTTTCTAACTATAAATTGGGAGATTTATAAAGCGATGTGTTTACTTAAAAATAAACAATATCAAGAGGTTGAAATCAAAGTTCCCCTTCTATCCTTATCAGCTCTTTTATTTTTGAGAGCCGTTCCCTGCCAATGATTCCAATTTTGAGGATTGGGAGCTCAAAGCCCACTGCAAGGTGTGCGAGAGTGTTATCTTCTGTTTCCCCGCTCCTGTGCGAGAGGATAGGGGTTATGTGGTTTTTTCTTGCCAGGTCTATGACTTCTTTTGTTTTTATCAGGCTGCCGACTTGATTGGGCTTGATTATGACAGCGTTTATGGAATGGAAATCCACTGCTTTCTGAAGTCTTTCGGGATTTGTTGCTGTCAGGTCATCTCCAACAATAAGGCAGTTGTGATGTTCCAACTGTGAGAAGCCATCAAAATCATCTTGCTCCAATGGGTCTTCTATGTAAAAGGGCTCATATTCCCTTATCAGGTGGTTTATGTATCTTATTTGTTCTTCCCTTGTCATAGTCTGGGTACGGTAGATATATTTGTTTTTTTTGTAAAAAGTAGATGCAGCAATATCAATCCCAAAATTCATATGCAGTTTTTTTGCCACTTGATGCATAAGAGAGAGTGCTTGTTCATTTGAGAGATTTGGGGCCCAGGCACCTTCTAAAGTGGTCTGATTCCTGAAATTTTTATCCATAACCTCAAGTTCCTGCTGGAGGAGTTTATGAGCCTGCATATTCCTGAAAAATTTTTCCTGTACTGTTTTTGAATGCGGGTCTGTGATGAGAAATTCCTGAAATTCCAATGTGCCTCCGTGTGCTCCTCCGCCTATGCAGTTTCCCAAAGGTGATGGCATCTTCTTTCCTCTGAGAAACTTGTATCCACCCTTGCTTTTCAAGATTGCGTATTCAAGTGCGATTAGGGTGTTTGCTCCAAAACCGGTCATAAGCCCTTCTATTTTTGCAAGGTCACTGAATTCGGCGATGTTTACTTTTCCTATTTTTGATTTTATTTTCTTGAATGCTGATATTTCTGCTTTTATGCTGTGCCTGAATGCCGGCTTTTCGTGCTTTCCAACAGAAGTTCCAGAAGGAGCAGAAGCAGTATGACCATCATAATTAACCTCCACAGTTGGATTGCCGCAGCAGTCCTTTATCTCTTTTATTGAAATGTGCATAAATGTGATGGGGGGAGGGAGTATTTATTTATTTTGGTTTGTGTTTGACGGGGGCGTGTATTTAGTGGTAGTTAGTTGTGGCGTTGGTGGTTTGTGTTTGTGGGGGTGTGTATTTAGTGGTAGTTAGTTGTGGTGTTGGTGGTTTGTGTTTTTGTATGAGTTGTTGGTCGTTAATGAAGCAATCTTTTTTTGTGGTGAATGTTGAATCATTCCAATATTTCTTTTACCTTGTTGACGAAAAGTATTGTTTTTATTTTTAGACTTTCTGATTCCCGCTTGCTAAACTCCTGACTTACCCCATAGGAAGCAGTTTCTCTTTTATTTTTTGCTTCAACAAAATACATAATCTCCTCTTTCCCTAAGAAGCTTTGTGCTACAAGTTCTATCTCTTCCTTAGTTAAAGAGTCTTTCCTAAAATAGAGTTTTATCAAAGCGCATAATGTTGCTGAATGATGTTTGGAAGAATACCCTTCCTTGCTCAAAAGTGCCAAAGAAGCGTGGTATATTGAATAATAACACCCGATGATAATCCAATCGTAGAACCTTTTTTGGGCTAATAGGGCATTGATGAAGCTTAGATTATAGTCTACTTTTTTGAGATGAGATACAGTAAGATTATCTTTTTCATCTTCTGGTTTGATATCTCCTTTATCCACATAGTCTTGAAAAGACTTGTTGCATTCCTTGCTATTTTTTATCCACTTTTCCCATTTAAACATTTTTTAGCATCTCATAAAAATAAGTGTGTCCTACTATAGGATAACCTGTCCTGAATATGTGCCTTGTTGTCTCGTCTTTCGTGTTTATCTCTGAGTATTTTAATACAACCGAGGCTATTTTTATGCTATATCTTGAACTGATATCCCTTATCTCTTTTTGTATGTCCATAATCCTTGATGAATAAACAATCAAAATGTCTATGTCGCTGGCTCTTTTAAAATTGTTTTTTGCTGTTGAACCAAACAGAACAGCAATCAAGGGTTTTGTTGCACTTATCAATTCAGTCAATGCTTTTCTTCTTTCAAAAGGCAGATTTTGGAATTTATTAATATTTATCAATTGCAACAATACTAAAGAAAACTGATTATCGTAGTTGATAGAATAAAATGTATTGCTCTTATTTTTTTCTTTTTTCAGGATTTTTAAGTCAACAAGCTTGTTCAAATTTTTTAATAAGTTGTTCCTGCTTTTGATTCCAGTAAGTTCTGAAATCTGATTAAAATACAATTTCTTTTGATTAATCACCTCAAGGATGTTTATTACATTTTTGTTCAGCAGAGAGTAGTAGTCCATTTTTGATACTGATTAGTATTCATTTGATACTATTTAAAGTTTTTGGTTTGTGTTGATGGTTGGTATTTGTGTTGTTGTTTTTTGTTGGTAACGGAAAAATTCTTTTTGAAGGGTAAGATTACGTTCTGTATTCTTTGTGATTTGTGGGTGGTGTGTTCTGATTAGTATTGTCTGTGTTGTGGTAGTTAGTTAAGTGGTTGCAGATGGATGTGTTAAAGTAAGCAGAAGTAAAGTAAGCAGAAGTGAGGTGAGTAGGAGTGAAGTGAATAGAAGTTAGAAGTGGAGGTGAGGGTGATGTGGGGTTAAAGTTTTAATGGCATTGGCCTCTTAATGGTGATTGGGAGGATGCCTTTTTCAAATTCCATTTTTGCGATGGTGATTGTATTAAAGTTTATTTTCTGCAATGTCTTCTTTGTGAGATTGAGAAGAAATGGGGCGCCCATTGCGAGCTGCAGTGCTCTTGCGCCTATGATTCTTGCTTTCTCATATTTGGTGTAGTCTTGGAGTTTCATTTTTTTTCTTAAAAAATGGACCTTACTTCGCTTTGAGCTCACTAAGGTTTCATTTTGCCTGTCCTTGATTTATTTTGGAAGGAGTTTTCTTAGTTCACCTTCTTTTTTTATTGCGAGCTCTAACATCTGGTCAATCTGCTCTATTTTTAAGCCTTTTGTGTTGCCTTTTTGCAGGGCGTGAATCCTGCCATTTACTAATGCCACACTAAGCCTTGACTCAATAGCTTTTTCTTCTTCTCTTGTTGCATCAACAATCATCTTGTTTCCGATTGTTGAAACTGTCACTGTTACTGCCGGGGTGTTTAGCTCTAGTTTTTTGGTGGCATGCTCGTTGTAATCTATTTTGTAGTCATCCTTGTTCTTTACTAATTTTGGATATTTTGTGGTTTTTAATGCTGCTGCTGCTGCAAGGACAGATGCGTCTATCAGATTGCCGTCATCATTAATCGGATAGATGTCTATGAACACCATCCAGACTTTCTCTTCTTTTTTTATGCAGAGTGTTTTGAAATCAATTGTCTTGCTTTCCCTTATGCTTCTATCCACAATTCTTGCAAGTTCAGTTGCCCATTGTCCTGGAGGACCAAGCTCAAATTCAGGTGAAGCCAAAGGTGACAGCTCTGCTGTAACTATTATTGTTCCCTGGTCTGGAGAATCCGGGTATGGCTCACCAATGCCTAATTTTATTCCAACCATAACTTCCGTGTCTCCTATTTTACATTTTGCACTGCCCTCTGCATTCTTGGTTACCCCTGTTTCAAGAGTTATCTTCCTGTATGCCTCTAATTTTCTGTCATCTAATCTTGTATCTTTTTCTATTGATGAAGCAATATATTCTGAATTATAGTCTGAATTCATTTTTCCTCCTTGTAAAAGTCCTTAAGAGCTTTTTTTTGCACTTCTGTTATTTTCTCACAGCTTTTTTTTGCTAGTTCAATTGCCTTCATTAGTTCTGGCTTTGTTATTTCTCCATCAAGCTGCAGGAGGGTTATGTCTCCTCCAGAAGTCATTGCAACTGGAATATCTGTAGCCCCTCCTTCAAAATCTTCTTCGTCCTTGTCAAGATCCACTACAATCTTGTCACCAACTTTTCCGACTGAGATAGAAGAAACTAGATTTTTCATTGAGATTCCTGCATGAGCAAGTGCCATTGATGCTGCTGTAATTCCTGCGCATCTTGTTCCTGCATTAGCCTGAACTATCACTATGAAAACATCAACTACTGTGTTTGGATATTGAGCCAAATCCAATACTTGTGAAAGTGCTTTTCCTGTTACAAGAGATATTTCTACTGACCTTCTTGATGGTCCTGGTCTTTTCCTTTCAGGAACAGAAAAACTTGCCATATCATAGTTGCATCTTAGAATCGCTGTCTGTGGGTTTTGCAGAAATCTTGGATGGAGTTCTCTGGGGCCGCGAACTGCAGCTATTGCAATGGTATCCCCTATCTGGAACATTGCACTTCCGTCTGCACTCTTAATAACTCCAACCTCTGCCCTTATTTCTCTCATCTCATCAAATTTCCGGTTCCCTTTTCTTTTTTCGTATGTTTTCATTTTCTTG
The DNA here is from genome assembly GCA_018819375.1 of Nanobdellota archaeon. Taxonomy (GTDB): domain Archaea; phylum Nanobdellota; class Nanobdellia; order SCGC-AAA011-G17; family GW2011-AR20; genus JAHJQH01. The sequence goes on along the minus strand of JAHJQH010000091.1, from coordinate 76 downwards.
CCTCCTTGGTTCTTGAGATTTTGGCAGCATATGCAGGTGGTGTTTTTTCAGGAAATGGTGTTTTTTCGACAGCATC
>JAHJQH010000090.1 GCA_018819375.1 Nanobdellota archaeon | reverse complement strand
GATTGTTAAGGTGAACAACAGGAAATTATTAAATTCCATTCTTGATTATGTTGGTGTTAAGAAAGAGAAATGGGAAGATGTAATTATTTCAATAGACAAACTTGAGAAGATTGGTGCTGCAGGTGTCAAGAAAGAGCTGGAGGAAAAGAATGTTGATGCAAGCATCGTAAAAAAGCTCGTTTGGATACTTAAGCTTGAGAGTCTCGGAGACATACAGAAAGTTATTGGGGATTGTGAGGGAATGAAAGAACTTGAGGAACTTTTTGGTTATGTCAGAAGCAAGGATGTTATTTTTGATGCGTGTCTTGCGAGAGGACTTAGTTACTATACTGGCACGGTTTTTGAAGCTTTCTTGAGGGATTCTAATATCAATAGTTCTGCTGCAGGAGGGGGCAGGTATGATGAGATGATTGGAAATTTTGTTGGGGGCAGTAGAAAAATCGCTGCTGTCGGAGTTAGTTTTGGGCTTAGTGTGATTATGAAAGCATTAGACAAAAAAGAAAGCAGAAGTGTTGCCAAAGTTTATGTTGTTCCTATTGGAAAAATTAAGGCAGGACTGAAAATTGTTAAAGAACTAAGAGATGCTGGAGTTAATGCTGATATTGACCTGATTGGCAGAGGAGTTTCAAAAAATCTTAATTATGTAAATTCTTTTGGAATTCCGTATGTTGCTTTTGTGGGTGAAAAAGAAATAAAGGCGGGGAAAATCAAGCTGAGGGACATGAAAACAGGAAAAGAGAGAATGATTAATGTGAAAAGTATAGTCAGGATTGTTTCTTCTTGATGGTCAGAAAGCGTGCTTTCCTCTTAGGATTTTTTTGTTTGTTTCTTATTCGTATTCCATTATGTTGGTGATGATATGCTTTTACCAAAATTATTACTGTGTATGATATTGTCAAAATCAAAAGAAACGCTATTGCCCATATTTCTGGTGATTCTTCTATTATCTTGAAGAGATTTTGTTCTTGTTGTTCTTGTGATTGCGTTTGCTTTTCCTGAGTTTTTGGAGTTTCTGTTTCTTCATATACTTTTTCTTCTTTTGTTTGTGACTCTGTGGTTGTTGGACTGGAAGTTTGTTCTATTGTTCCTGTTGTGGTTCCTCTTATGAAACTGGTTTTTCCTCCACTTCCACTACTTCCCCCACTACCTGAACTTGTTGCAGGGGTGGTTTGTTCTTGTATTGTTTCGTTACTTGTCTGGTTTTGTGTTTGGATTATCTCGAAGAAAGTTGTGCATATGCTCTTAAAGTCTTTGTAGGTTGTGATTGAGTTGAGAGTATATACTCCTGATTCCAAATCCGAGATGTTTTCTTCATAAATCCCGTTTTGAGCTGTGATTGTGTTGTTTATTGTCAGGTTACTTTCAGAATCATATACCTCTATAATCAGCTGCTGGGATGTTAACAAACTTATTCCATCTGTGACATTTCCCTTCACCTGCATTGTTTCACCTTGCTGGTATTCATCACTTGTTTCACAGGTCACACTTAGGTTTATGATGTTGAAGTGCTTTATTGTGCTTGTTGTGTTTATTGTGCTATCATCTGCGATTATTTTCCAGTTGTGTTCTCCCAAGGATAATTCATCTAAAAGATAATCTATCTGCGTGTTGTTTTTTATGTCTTGGGTTATGTTTATGAGGATGTTGTTGTGATAAAGGGATGCAATCATATTATCTAAATCACCATCATAGAATTTTGCACTTAGAGTGATGTTATATTGGTCATTCAGGTAGGTGTCATCTTGCGGGATTTTTTGTTCTATTGTCGGTGGTTCGTTCAGAATTGCATAATCTATTTCCATATTGTGAAGTTCTGGAGAACTTGACGAATCCTGAGTGTAGAAACTTACTTTGTATTGAAAATACCTGTTATCTTCCAGAGATAATTCCTGAGGTGATGCAGTATATGTCTCTTCCCACTCATCCTGACCGCAGTTTTGGTCAACACAACTTCTTATTGTCATATTCAGGTTTAGTATCCCTCTTTTGTATTGCCCTAATATTTCCTCTGAAGATAATGCATTGTTCCATAAAGACACTTCATCTATTTCTCCTTCAAAAGAGTACTTGCTCTCATTCAAATTATATCCTATTACTAATGGTTCTGTGTTGGAAATGTTCTTACTTGATGTTGACTTTGTGTTTTCTAATTCTCCGTCAACATATATCAGGATTTCTTCTATTGAGCTATCTCTTACACCTGCTACATGATGCCATTTTCCATCATTAATTTGAGTCTTGCTTTTTACATATTTTTTTCCTGAGTTGTCTCCATACTCAAACTGGGCTTTTTTATTGACAAACAAACTGAACCCGTGTATTTTATTGTCATCATTATTCTTGGTTATGATATACTGCTTTCCATTTTCTGTTGTTTTTATCCAAGCAGATACAGAGAAATCATTTTCCTTAAAGTTGAGATTGTTATTATCAGATACCTTAACATAACCTTCTGAACCATCGAAGTTCAGAGCAGTGTTAAACTTTCCAATTGCACCATAATTCACATTTCCATAGGATTCTCCGTGGTTTTGATTTCCTGAAGAATCAATTACAATCCCTGATTCCTCATTCAGATGCATTAGCAGGACAATATTTTCCTGAGTTTGCACTTCCTGTTGGTACTGGTCTCCTGAAACATAGGCCACACTGTTCCATCTCGCCTTTTTGCCAGCATCAAACACCCTGCTTGTATATGTTCCATAAATTTCATCTTCTTCTAACTGGATGAACCCTGAAATGTTATAGAATGTGTTTATGTATGTCCCATCACTGAAATCTGACTGATTTCTTAGTTCCAAAATGGTCATACCTGTTATCTGTCCTTGTCTTGGAGCTAATATTACCAAAGAAGTTATGATGACTGCTGTAATGATTGCTAATGCAATTATCTGTTCTTTCTTTTCCTTGTTTTTGTTCCCCTTTTTTTCTTTCATATTACTTGTTGAATAACAACCTTTGTGGATATAAATGTTTTGGATTTTTGTGTGTTGAGAAGCGCGGTTTATGATTGAAAAGATTTAAATATGAAGGTTTGCCTTGATATTGGTATGGGCGTTGATATCAGCACTGCTGTTGATTCACTTGTCAGGCTAGTCAAAAAAAAAGGGATAATCCAGATTAATGATGCTGCTAAAGAATTAAGTATTCCAGCTTCTATTGTGAATGAATGGGCGGTTTTTCTTGAGGAAGAAGGGATTATTGAAATAGAATATAGGTTTACCACACCTTACTTGTCTTATAAACCAAAGGGAGAATGTTACAAGGAACAAAAGGAATTAATAAAGAAAAAACTTAGCTTATTGCTGTTGTCTGTGCGAGGAAAAGTTCCAAAAACCAAACAAGGGGTAATGCAGAGAAATTTTTTGGTTGGCTCTATTATGGGCCTGATAAAAGAAACAGACAATCTAAGTCCATTGAACAAGAACAAGGTTCTTGATGGAATAAAGAAGACATTGCACAGGAAAATCTTATTTGAAGAAACCCTTCGTAGTGGAGGATGAAACATCCAAAAAAAGAGGTGAAAGATGGTTGTAATTGAGAGTTATGATTTCAAGTCAGGAGACATCCCCATAAATGTCACAATAAACAAAGAGAGGGATTCTTTTGTTTTTATTTATGAAATTTCCATTTCAAAGATTAGCGAAAACACGGAATTAATCCTGGACAAGATTCTTGAAGAGGTGGCTGATAAAATAAACCTCGGGATTGTTGACATAACAGATCCAAAAAAAACTCTTCAAACAAGGGAGAAATTCAGGGACTCCATCGTGTATACCATAAGTAAATATTTTCCTGATATTTCTGATCAAACAAGAAGCTTTTTTACAACTTATTTAATGCAAAAAGGATTTGGTCTTGGCAAAATAGACCTTCTTCTTAGTGATGCTAATTTGGAAGAGGTTGTCATTAACAATGCAGAAGATCCTCTTTGGGTTTATCATCGCAAGCATGGATGGCTTAAGACAAACATTCACGTTAAGGATGAGGATATGGTCAAGCATTATGCCAGCCTCATAGGAAGAAAAGTCGGAAGAAGCATCAGCATTCTTACTCCCTTGCTTGATGCTCACCTTGAGAGTGGAGACAGAGTCAATGCCACACTTTCTCCTATTTCCACCAAGGGAAACACCCTTACAATGAGAAAATTCGCTACCAAACCCCTGACAATGACAGATATGCTCAGGACAAAAACACTTTCTGTTTCTTCTGCTTCCTTGATATGGTGCGGTATTGAGTTTGAATTGAGTGCTTTGGTCACAGGGGGCACTGCAACTGGAAAAACTTCTTTCCTTGGTGCCATGGGTGGTTTTTTCCAGCCAAATCACAGAATAATAAGTGTTGAAGATACAAGAGAAATAAGACTTCCTATTTATCTTCATTGGATACCTATGGTGACAAGAACCCCTAATGTTGAAGGTAAGGGGGAGGTTACTATGCTTGACTTGATTGTTAATTCACTTAGAATGAGGCCTGACAGAATTATTGTTGGTGAGATAAGGAGACAGAATGAGGCAGAAACCTTGTTTGAAGCAATGCATACAGGTCATTCTGTTTATGCCACTCTCCACGCTAATGATACTGAAGAAACAATTACCAGACTGATTAACCCTCCTATTAATGTTCCAAAACCCATGCTTCCTTCTATCTCAATGGTTCTTGTCATGTACAGAAACAGAAGAACAGGAATCAGGAGAGTCTTTCAGATATCAGAAATACTTCATGACGGCTCTCCTAATGTGCTGTTGCAATTGGATTTCAGGAAAGATGCTCTTCTTGTTGTCAGAAGGAATCAGAGACTCATGCCTGAACTTACGCTCCAGACTGGATTAACAAGAAATGAGATTAACAATATTATGGCTGAAAAAGGGAATATCCTTAGGTGGATGGTTAAGAATAATATTAATACTGTTGACGGTTTTGGGAAAGTTGTTGCCACTTATTATACTGACAAGGAGAAGCTGCTTAAATTCATCAAAAAATGATAATTTACAAAAAACTTGCAAGATATTTTCCTGGTTTGAAAATAAGTCTCATACAAGCTGGGATTGCTGATGAAGTAGAAGCATTCATAAAAAAATCCGTGATTACCAGTTTATTCGTCAGTTTGATTCTCAGTTTTGTGTTTGGTCTTGTTTTTTCCACGCTTGGAATTAGCTTGTTTTTTCTTGTGCTTGTGATACCCATATCGCTTATTTTTGTGTTTATCTTCTTGGTTAAAGGAAT
>JAHJQH010000018.1 GCA_018819375.1 Nanobdellota archaeon | reverse complement strand
GGGGAAGACCCTTGTTGGATTGGTTGAGAACATAGAGATTAAAGGAAATGTCTTCAAGGCAAAGATTGACACAGGTGCTGCAAAAAGTTCTATTGATGTCCGTTTGGCTGCTAAGCTGGGATTAGGACCTATTATCGGATACAAGGGCGTCAGAAGTGTCAGCGGGAGAGGTGTAAGACCTGTAATTAATATTCATTTCAAGATAAGGGGAAGGAAGATGTGTTACAGTTTTAATGTTACTGACAGAAAAAAGATGATGCATAAGGTTTTGATTGGACAGAATATCTTAAGGAAAAATTTCTTAATAGACCCGAGTCTATTAAAACATCCTGCTAAAAAATGAAACTAGCCATCATAAGCTTAAAGAGCAAGAGCAGTGAAATGATTGCTGATGAAGCAAAGAAGTATTTTTCAGAAGTAGATATGCTTGGATTGAAAAAGATTGAAGTCAATGCTGAATCCAAAGGTGTTGAAGTGTTGTATGAAGGCAAGAAGATTAAGGATTATGATTGTATTTACTGCAGAGGGTCCTACAAGTATGCAATGATTTTAAGGTCAATCACATCTGCCCTTAATCAGGATGTTTATATGCCCCTCTCTCCAGAGTGCTTCACTATTGGCCATAACAAATATTTGACTCTTCTTGAACTTCAAAAAAATGGAATTAAAATTCCAAAGACTTATTTAGCTGCTACCACTGATGCCGCAAAAAAGATTGTCAAACAAATCCATTATCCTGCCATTATCAAGATTCCTGGAGGAACTCACGGAAAAGGTGTTCTTTTTGCAGATTCTACCGAGAGTGCTAATTCCATACTTGATGCCCTGGAAGTTTTTAAACAGGCATACATAATACAGGAATATGTTGAAACTGGTGCCACTGACCTAAGACTCATTGTAACTAATGATAAGGTTATCGCGTGCATGATGAGGAAGGCTGTGAAAGGGGATTTGAGGGCAAACATCCATTCTGGCGGTGTTGGAGAGAAGTTTACCCCTGATAATTCTATTCGAGAGATGGCAGTCAAATGTGCAAAAGCAATTGATGCTGACATATGTGCGATTGATATTCTTAAGGGAGTAAGAGCCTGTGTTATTGAAGTGAATATAAGTCCTGGACTTCAGGGGATAACCAGTGTTACAAAAAAGAATGTTGCTGATGAGATTGCAAAAACACTTTATGACAACACGATTGAGTTTATGAAAAAAAAGAAAACTGAGGGATATAATGGAATGCTGAAAGAGTTTAAGATTAATGAAGGAGATGACAAGAACCACGACCTTATCCTGAATCTGGATGTCAAGTTTGGGAGAATAAAACTTCCTGAAGTCCTTACCAAATTAAGCGAATTCAGGGATCAGGATGAGATTTTGGCGAAGGTCAAGAAAGGCAGAATTATTATGAAAAGAGGGGATAAATGATGATGTGGTGGCTGATTATCTTAATCGTGTTGTTGGTTGTTATGCTGGTTGTTATGAAGATAGTTGTGAAGGGCTTTAAGATGTTCTTAAAAGCTTCTCTTGTTGCCCTGATTTTTGCTTTTATTATTTTTGGGTTCATTAAACTTTTTGGAGGGGAGTCTCCTGAGGAGATGGTATTTTTTGGTGAAGTGAAAGAATGCCATCTGGATATGTGTGATTGTGGTTGTTACTTTGAAGGATGGGATTCCAAGGGAAAGATTGAATCTGGTGATGAACCTGTGCTTTGTGGAATCAATTGTTTAGGTGAGTTTAATGTTACAGGTTGTAGGTATGTTGAAGGGAAGGGGTGTGTTGAGGTTTATGAATAAGCCTTCAGACCTTTGTTCGCTGCGTTCTCACAAAGGTGTTGAGGTGAAAAAAGAGTAGGTTTTTATGTTTTAGTTTATTACTAATATCTATGGGAATAAATAAGAAAGAGATTAGTCAGTTGAGAGAATCTTTGGAGAGATTATATTTTTTTATCCTTCCTATTGACCCCTCCATATATATTAATGACCCGCTATACACATTTGATGATTCTATTGTGTGGGTTGGTTTAGGCAGCCGTATTTTGGAAGAAAAGTATTCCTGTCTTTTTTCAGAGGGAGAATATTCTTTCACCACCTTTAAGAAAAAAGGGGAAGAGTATTGGATTGAACAATGCCTGAGGATAGGTTCTCCTATTGCTGATCCAAAAGTACTTGAGCTTGGCACAGGAATAAAAAAAGAGAGTTTTGAATTTAAGATATTAGAATCAGAAAATAATTATTATGACAAAGATTTTTCTATTGAATTAAGCAGGAAAATGATGAAGAGTGTAATTGGTGGTTCAAACTATAAGGAAGTATTCTGGAAAGAAGGAGGGGATGGTGATTTGTTTTTTCCGTACCTCGTTCATATGTTTAGTTCTAGAATGCTTGGGGGGTTAGGAGATTGTTACAGGCATTCTCTGGTCGGTGTTAATCAGAAAATTAAGAGAATACAGGACATGGATATTATTGATATTCATGTTAAGTTTTACGAGACCCTTAAGAGAGATGGATTGTCCTCTTGTTTGACCAAAGGTTAGTTTTTTAAATTCTTGTTTTTTCTTTGTTGCTATGAAACTTGGGGTTTTGTTTAGTGGTGGGAAGGACAGCGTGTTTGCTGCTTGGATGGCTGTGCAGAAAGGATATGAATTAGGGTGTTTGATAAGTGTTATTTCTGAAAATCCTGATTCTTATATGTATCATCCGGTTAACATAAATGTTATTAACAAACAGGCTGAAGTGATGGATGTGCCTCTTCTTGTTAAAAAAAGCAAGGGAAAGAAGGAGTTGGAATTGATTGATTTGAAGAGGGCTATTGATGAGGCAAAGAAAAAGTATGATATTGAGGGTGTTTGTGTTGGTGCAATTAGTTCCAATTACCAGTTTGAGAGAGTGAAGAAGATTTGTCGTGAACTTAGTGTTGGGGTTTTTTCTCCAATGTGGGGGTGGAGTGAGGGAGAGTATATGCATCAGATGATTAAGAACAAGTTTAAGGTCGTAGTCGTGAAAGTTGCTGCTGATGGCTTGGATGAGAATTGGCTTGGTAAGGTGATTGATGAAAAAGCAGTTGAGGAGTTAGGGAGAAAAAGAATTCATATTGCTGGTGAGGGTGGGGAGTATGAGAGTGTGGTGTTGGAATGCCCTCTGTTCAAAAGAGGATTAAAGATTATGAAGGATGAAAAAAAAATGGATTCTGAGTTTTCTGGGAATTTGATAATCAAGAAGATTGGGTTGACTGGGAAAGGTTAGTTTTTTATATTTTTAGGTGATGTTTATTTGTATGGAACTTGCAGATTTTTTAAGGAATATAAAAATTCCTGATGGATTGTTAGTTAGGATAACTCCTTTTTTGCATGCAGATGAAAAAAATCATTCTTGTTAGTATTATCTTTAACCCCTCCATTGGTGTAGGGCTACTGCGAGTTCCTTGTGTTTTTTTGCGTGTGTTTTTAAGGGGGTGTGATTCATTATTGCTTCTGCTGCCTGCCTGACTGCTCTTGCTCCTGCTTCTGTTCCGTGCCTGTGTGCGTGGACACCTGCTCCGAATTGGTAGAGGACATTGTTGCCCATTTTGGGGTATATCTTCTCAAGAAGTGCTGGATAAAGTCCTCCTGATGCAACTGCGAGTACTGGTTTTTTTCCGTGCCAGTCCTGCTCTAAGATGTCTGCTTTTGCAGGAATGAAGTCTGATTCTATCTCTATTTCGGTGTTTAGGATTTCGTTTTTTGTTCCTGTCATTTTTCCAAATGCACCTATGTGGAGAGTGTCAACACCTATGAGTCTTGATATCTCCCCTATTACCCTCATTGAGATTCCGTGTTTTGGGTTTTTGGTGAATGCTGCGTGCATTGCCCTGTGCGCGTGTATGCCTAATTTCAGATTTGATTCTCTTAATGTTTGCAGTGCTGAAAAACCTGCTGTTAGAATGTCTATCATTGCAAACTCATTGCCTTGTTTCTTAACATACTCTGCTCTTTTTATCATCTCTCTTGATTCTGAAGTTGTGTTTGGCATATAGAGTTTTTTTTCACCTGTCTTGTCTTCTGCCTTGAACTTTGCCTGAACTGTCAGTTTTATTCTTTCATAGAAATTGTTGAATTGCATAGATGATAGATTTTCGTCATCCTTGACTACATCCAAACCATTTAACCAGCATTTGTATGCAAGGTCTGCGTGTTGTTTTGGGCTTAGTCCTAGTTTGGGTTTTATGATTGTGCCTATGAAAAACCTGTTTTTTACCTTTGTGAGGTTTCTTATACCTTGAATTCCCAAATAAGGACCTTGAAAAGATGATGCGAGTTTTTTTGGAAAGGAAAGGTCAAGAAGCCGTAGATTTTTTGCAAGTTTTATGCCAAAAATGTTTCCTGCTATTGATGAAAGAATCTGTGGCATATTGCCCTGCTCAAAAAGTTCCTGCGGATAAGCGATTTTTATGATTTTTGTTTTTTTGTTTATTGAGAAGACATTTGGTCTAAGCTGTCTTACTATTCTTGAGCTAAGGGTTTTCAGGTCAGACCAGGAATCTATTGATGATTCCCCTGCTATGTTTGTTGCAGCTTCTGGAAGGGAGATTTTGTTCGGCTCCAAATAATACTCTGCTATCAAGTCATTCTTTGTCGGATTGTATTTCAGGTTGATGTAGTTTTTTATGTTAATCACCTCTTCTTGATGTTATTATTTATTATTTTGATGTTTTTAAAACTTTATGTTCTTCATCTTATCTTCCTTAATCTGTCCAAAAGCTCCTGTTTTTTTAGTTTGAATTCTCTGGGGGTGAGGGAGAGATATTTGGATTGAGTTGTTGGGTTTGAGCTCCTGATTAAACTGGTGAGGTTAGTAAAGTAGTTCGTGAGATTGCTTTGTTTTAGGATTTTGAGATATCTCTTAAAGTCTATGCTGCAGTTGAACAGAAGTGAAAATATGTCTATTCTGTCTTTTTCCCCTTTTTCACTTTTGCGCCTATCAAGTTCTGCACCTTGTTTTAGAATTATAAGCTCTTCTATTTTTGGAGTTTCGAACCCTTCTATTTCTGTTGTTTGGATGTCTTGTGCCGGGATAGTGAGTTCGGAGAAGAATTTGAGGTAAATGTCTATGTCAATATTGTCTATTTTGATTTCATATTTTTTCAAATTAGTGTTCTTGTTTACCTGATATTCTTGTTTTAGTTTAGAGAGGGTATTGAAGTCTATGATTATGTCTATGTCCTTGCTTTTCGCTGTCTTAGTCCATAAGTAAACAGCCCAGCCGCCAATTAATATGAATTTGAATTTCCCTTTTATCTGCTGGAGAATGTCCCAGCTTTTTTCTGTTGTTTGATCATTCCAGTATTGCATTTATTTTTTCCTCCATTGCTTTTAGGTATTCTTTTGCATACCATTCCTTTATGTTCCAGAAGTCCACGAACAGGTTCGGAGTGGTGAGTTCATTTATTTGTTTTCTTAGGACTATGAGATTTTGGGGGTTTTTATTTGGTGGGAATCTTTTTTTTATTTCTTTTAATGTTTCTGTGTCTGAGTAGATGTAAATCTCACTGTAATCAGCAGGTGCATCCTTAAACATAAATCTATAAGCTGAGTAAGCAGTAAAGATTATATTCTGCGGAATGTTTTTCTCTATTTCTGTGACTGATGCTTCCACTCTTGTCTGGTAGATTATGTCTTTTTCTATGTTTCTTTTGCTTGCCCAATAGAAAAGTATTTTTTTGGCATTGATGATATCAAGGCTTCTTTGGTTGATTCTAACAGCCCCCATTTGTTTCAGGGGCTGAAGTGCATTGTTCACGGTGCTTAGCGAGATTTTCAGGGTTCTGGCTATTTCCAGCTGGGTGGTTTTTCTTTCTCTTTTCATTGCTCTTTCTAAGAGCAAGTTGTAAATCAGTTCTGATTTCATCATTTTTATGTTTCTTTTTTTATTTTTGTTATTTATAAATGTTTCGATGATCTTCGAAACATATTTAAGTATTCTCTTCAAAAAATCGAAAGACATTCTTTCTTATTTTAATAACAGATTGGGCAGTTCCTTGATGCTGGTGATGATGTGTGTTGGGTGGTGGTGCCGGAGTTGTGCGCGGGTGAAGAATCCTGTTGTGACTGCGATTGATTTTATTCCTGCTTTTTTTGCTGCTCTTATGTCGTATGGAGAATCACCTATGTGATAAAATGGTTTCTGATGCAGAAGTTTTTTTGTTTTGTAAAATTCATCTGGATGTGGTTTTCCGTGAATGACTTCATCTCCTCCAATAAACAAATCAAAGAGATTAAGCGGGAGATTTGCTGATTTAAGCAGAAGAGAGATGTGGCTATGGGAACAATTTGAAAGGACTGCGAGCTTGTAATAAGGTTTTAGTTTTTTCAGGACTGTCAGAACTCCTTTTATCCTTGTTACGTGTTTGAGGGTATTTTTTTGATGCAAGTATGTGCTTTCCAAGTCCATCATCTTTTTGTGAATTTTTGAGTCATTCACAGGAGTGATTGCTCTTACTACATCTATTTTTGGTTTTCCAAAGTGCTTTTGTATATCCCAGTGCTTCTTTTTCCTGTATCTGAGTTTTTGAAGTGCGAGGTTGAATGCTATGATGTGTGCCTTGTCAGAATGAATCAGGGTGTTGTCCATATCAAAGGTGAGGAGTTTCTTGTTCATTTTCTTGTCTTTGCCTTACTTGTTTTGATTTTTCCTCCTCAAAATCCCCAGACCTTGTGAGCCATATTGATAAGACGTATTGGGCTGATGATGCCAAACTCGCAAATTATTTTCTTGATGAATCTTGGATCTATGGTCTCAAATGCAGGGTTGATGGTGTTTATGTATCTGGATTTCTCATTCCATACTTCTTTCTGAGGTCTTTTTTCTATTTTGAGGTTCTTGTGAGTCAGCTTGAGTGAAGAGCAAGCTATGTAAACAGGTATCTTGTGGTCTTTTGCTATTTCAGCAAACATGTTGCTTCCAATCTTATTTATAACTCCCTTGAGTTCGTGGTTTTTTATGAGAAGTGCATCTGCTCCTATGAGCATAAAATTAGATTTTTTCAGAATCTTGTTTTTTGTCAGTGCGATTGCTGCCAGTGAATCAACAAAAGTTGTTACTGGAATCTTTGCTCTTGCAAGTTCCATTGCAGTTTTTCTTCCTTGATAAAGGGGTCTTGTTTCTGTGTTAAAAACCTCAAATTTTCTCCCCTGTTTTTTTGAGTGTTTTAATATGCTGACCACTGAGGAGCTATGGCAATGAGTGAAAACTCTTGAATTGTTTTTTATGAGTCTTGAACCTTCTTTTGCTATTTCCTCATCTGTTTGCTTGATGTAATCAAGAACTCTTTTTACTTCATATTTTTCTGCTAATGCCAGAGTGTTGAAGAGCATTGGTTCTGTTGGTCTCAGGGATGACAATTTTCTTATTGAGCTTTTTGTTGGTATCAAGGAATAAGCTTTTAATCCTGCTTTTGCTATGTTACCTGCTCCTTGTATTTTTACTGATTTTATATCTTTGCAGATTTTGTTGAACTGGGATTGTTTACTCTGGATGTTAATCACCTCCTGAGTTTTGGGTAGGGGAGGGTTTTTATATTTTTTGGGTTTAGGGTTTTGTGTGGTGAAGAAGAAAAAGAGTAAAAAAGAGTATTATATCCTTGGACTTGAGGTTCCTAAGAAGGCAATTTCTGAAGAATCTGAAGAACGCCTTGAAGATTGGGATATTGAAACAGTTGAGTTTAAAAGAAGTAGTATAGAAGAATCTGTTAATCCCCTCTTTTCATTTTTGTACCATGATTATGACCACAAAAGCAGGGTAAGAGAGGTTTTCACATATTCTATTGAAAAAATGGACATAAACGCCTGTTATCTAAAGGGGAGAACTGAGAGAAAGTATATTCATCTGCGAGGGCATAGAGAGTTTCTCACAATTGATGATTTTCTGGGAGTATTAAACAAAAATAAAAGCGTGAATGTCATTATAAAAGGAGGGACTTTTGATGTAAGGATAGATGAAGTAAAAGCAATTAATTTTTTTTATAATGGAGACTGAATTATTTTTTAGTTTGGAGCTTTATTATTTTTGTTATTAACCAAAAAAACCCGATGGTGAGAAAACAGTCTGCAATGTTGAAGGATGGCCAAAAAGAGAGCAGTGGTAAAGAGATGAAATCCCTGACATAGCCAAGGAAAAGGCGGTCTATGAGATTTGAGAATGAGCCTGCGATTAAGAGGATTAATGGGAAGCTGTATTTCTGATGTTTTAATTGCGTGAATGCGAGAAGGATGACTAAGATAGAGATGAGGATGAAAAGCGTGTTTTTTCCCTGAAGGATTCCGAATGCAGCGCCGTAGTTTCTTGTTGTTGTGAAGAATAGTTTTGTGAGCTGGTCTATGACAATGAGAAGAATCAGTGTGAGGGGTATTCTGAGTTTTTTTATTTTCATTTTTCTGAATTAAAGTTTCTTAAAATGTCTCTTGGGAAAAAATTATATCTATATTCGTGGAATAAAGAGATAACCTCAAATTCTTTTATTACTTCTTTAAATCTGTCTCTAAACTTTCTTGTCAGATCCAGCATTGCTTGTTTTGAATCAACTTCAAATTCTATTTCAAAATCCCACCCTCCAATGAGTTTTATAACTCCAATCACACTTACATTTGTTTTTAAGTAATTTATGATTTCTTTTTCCTTTTCTTCTGTAATATTTTGAAATTTTATCAGTGCTTTATAGGAAGAGTAAGAAGTATTTTCTAAGTGTATTAAAGGTTTAAATCCTTGAATAACGCCTATCCCCTTCATATTTTTTATTCTTAGGATAACTGTATTTGGACTAATGCCTATTTTTCCTGCAATCTCAACAGAATTCATTCTAGCATTTTCAGAAATTAAATCTAATAAATGTAAACCAATTTTATCTACTTTAGCTAATTTAAATTCTCTACCAAAATAGGGCAAGTGTTTAACCTCCCGAATCTTTTTGGTAAAGTAATCCCTCCCAAAATATGTAAGTCCTATAGTTGTGAGAACATCATAATTTTGTATTTGTTCCGGGAACTTATTTCTAAAATCTTTCATAAAACGGTCGTATTGAATAATATTCTTTGCCATAAAATTAATGATTAAATCCCATCTCCCACCACACTCAACAACCCATAAAACATTTGGATGCTTGATCAGATAAGAAACAATCTCTTTGTGTTTTTGTTCAATAATGTTTGTAAAGAGTATCATGGTTCTATAACTTGTGTAACCCAATTTTGTAAAATCTATGATAGTATAAAATCCATCAATGATATTTCTTTTTTGTAAAGAATTTATTCTATAGCTTATAACTTGTTGAGATGTCTTTAACTTTTTGGCTATTTGAGAGAGGGTTTGCCTAGCATCATTTTCCAATTCTCCGATCAATTTTAAATCAAGTTTATCTAATTTCTGCATATTTTGTGTTATTGTTGTTTAGTATTTAAATCTTGCGTTTTTACAAATATATTTAGAATATGGTTTTATAAACATCAAACAGTAATAATCCTGTATGAAATCCAGGTTAGAAGATGGGATAATGGAGAAAGAATATTTCGTATTAGAAAAAATTAATGTAAACTGTACAGCAAATATGGAGTAATAAAAAAATATGGAGTAATAAAAATGGAAAAAGAGTACTTTACTTTAGAAAAAGTAAGCACCCAAAATTGTGAATTCATGGGAGAATGAGGATGGAACCTAGAGATTATTTTGTGTTGGAATCTATATCCACAAAAAAATATGAATTCATCGGGGAGTAGGAGATAATTAAAAATGGTCAAAAATCGAAACTATTTCACATTGGTTAGGATCTCAATTGAAGATTGTGAGATTAATTGGGAATGATGTGGTTAATGCAATAAACTTTGTATTTCTTAAAGATTTTAATAAATGAAATTATGATAAATGGTGGTAAAATGAAGATATTATTTGTCAATCCCCCAGTAACCACATGTTTACATGTGACTGATACAGGTAAGCAGTATATAGAAGAGAATATAGGCAGAAATTTTGTTCCACTTTCTAAAACCCCTTTTGAGGTCATAGCAAAGCTTAGTGAAATCAAAAATATAAAAAAAGAGATAATTTTGCTTGATTTTGAGTGGTACAAGAATCCTAGTTTTTCTAAGGAAGATTTAGTGAATCTTGTTGTCAAAAAAAAACCAGACTTGATATTAACAACTCTTGGTGCTCAAGCGAGTGTAGACACTCTCGATTGGTTAACTACTAAATTAAAAGAAAGATTACCTCATGTACCTATTATTGTTGGCGGGCAAGCAGTAGGGTATTTACAAGAAAAGATATTTGATTTTTGTCCTAATATCAATTTTTCTTTATTAGGAAATGCTGATAAATCCTTGCCCAAATTAATCAATAATCTGCTTTCTGGAAAAAAAGATTTTAGAGATATTCAAGGATTGATTTATAATGAAGGAAACAAAATCATAAAAAACGAAATTAATGAGGAAGAACTAGTTTCTTACTCTAAAGAAATATATCGACTATATAAGAATTTAATAATTGATGTAATTGAAACAGCAAAAGTAAGAGGAGCCTATGTCTTAGCTTCAGAAGAATTTAGTAAAGGTTGTCCCTACCAATGTCGGTTTTGTGCAGCCAAGAGGAGGTATCAAGAAGGGAGTATATTAAAAGTTGTATCTATCTTAGATTATCTTTATTCTTTAGGGGTTTATAGATTTTATATCGAAGACCTAACCTTTGGAGTTAACCTAAAACATCGAAAAGAAGTTTTAGACAACCTAAGAAGATTCAAGAAACATCATGGTAAATTCGGGTTCAGATGTGTAACAAGGGCAGATCTAATAGATAAGGATTTTGTTAATCAACTTTTAGCAACAGGATGTTATGAGGTAGGTATTGGTATAGAATGTAATGAGGGTGGGGTCCTTGAATTAATGAATAAAGGGGTTTCTGTTGATAAAAATATGAGGGCGCTTGATATATTAGGGAAATCAGGGATTTCATTTAAGCTTTTTTTGATAGAAGGTTATGTTGGATCTAATACCCTCACTTCAAAAAGGACTTTTGAATTGTTGAATCAGCTTGAAAAGAGAAGATACAATTATTTTTTACAACCTGCTTTGAGTAGAGATATTATTCCTTCACAATTAAGATTTAAAGAAAAAGAAAAGAAAGGTATTCTCAAAAGAGGTACTCTTAATCAATTGGATTTTCGTCATGATTGTAGGAGATACAATTGGGACACTAACGAGTCTGTTCGTTCTATTTGTTTGTTGATGTTGGCTTACCCTTCAACTGAACTCGGAAAAAAGAATAAAGATATTAACCTTCAGAGGAGAATTTTATGTGATGTCCCTTTTCCTAAAGGGGATATGAATTTTTGTGATTTGGTTAATCTTATTAGAAAATCGTCTAGTAATTCAGAAGAAAAAGATTCTATAGCATTAGATATAATCCATCTTGTAGATGGTGTATATGCAGTTGATGAAATAAAAAATAAAATTAGAGAATTATATCCTAAGTTGGATGAGAAGTATTTAAATAATGAAGTGAACATTTGTCTGGAAGAATTAAGAAAAAACGGATTAATAGACTCATTTGGAAATCCTAATTTGAATAGAACTATCGCTAAGGACATAAGTATCTCCTCATATAGATTGAAGTGCAAGAATGTAGGTTCAAATAATCTTAAAACCCCTAAACGGAAGGAGAATATTTTATTATTCTGGGATGGGATAGACCAAAGATATGTTTATGCTCCATTAAATAAAGAAGTAATAAAAATAAAAACCTGTTTTTATAAGAATATCCCAAAGGATGTTTTTGAGTTTTTGATATTGTCAAAAGGAGTATTCTCAATACAAGAAATCTCAAAGAGATTATATAAACTGTTTAGGGAGAACAATGGTTTTAAAAATTTAAGACAAGCAAAGGAAACAACAAAAGAAATTTATCAAAGTTGTAAAAAATCCAAGTTATGTTATTAGCTCTTTTAGTATCAAAACATTTATATAATTAGGATTTAAATGTTTATCTGTGATTAAATTAGGTGTTAGTTATGTGTTAGGGGTGGGATATGGCTGAAGCTGTGGAATTAAAAGAAGATACAAAAAAAGATTTTTTTGATGAGAAAAATAAGGTCGGAGAATATTATCTTGAGATTGAGGAGCCTGGGGCAGGCATAGAAGGACTTTATTTTTGGATTCTGAGTTTTTTGCAGGGCGACCCTCCTTCTGGTCTTGGTTTTAAGAAAATTCACAAAATCAAGGATATTTATTCTGCAAGTGAAACAAGTTCTTATTTTGGGATGGTTGAGCAAAGAAAAGGACTGCAACAAGAAAAAGTAACGCAGTATCTTGGGTTGTTGAGCAATATGACAAAGACCATGTTTCAGGTTATGAGAGAGCTCAAAATTATTGATGAAAGATACAGTTATTACAACAAAAGCAAGGAAGGTGATGAAGATGCAGAGATTGCCCTGAAAAGCATCTGGGTGGATATGGTTGAAGGCGGTGCAAAGAATCCTTCTTCAGTGACAGGGCTTGCTTCACAAGTTGGTTTTGTTATTCTTCCAGACTTGTTTTACAAGATTCATCCAAAAAATGGTGCTGAGGTAAGAAAGTATGTTGATGCCCTGGAAAAAGAGGGAATCAATAGAAAAGTCAGGGAGGTTTTGTCCAGAAAGCTGACACAATACCTTACTTGGAAAGAGAGGACTGATTCAGAACTGGCCCAAAGGAGAATCTTTGTCCTTAAGTATTTGAGGCAGCAGTATAATTCAATGAAAGTTTACATAAGCTGGTTAAGACCTTATCTCAAGAATCTCAAGAAACTCCAGATGGCACAGCAGGACAGGCCAGAGCTTGTTACTGCTTTTGAAACTTCAGTCATAGAACTTGAGATTTTAGCAAAAATTGAGCAAAAGAAAGGCGAGGCATATCATCCCTGCATAAGAGTACGGTTTGAGTATGTTGCAATACCGCAGATGGCTTATCAGAGAGAGTATCAAAGAGGAGCCATTCATACTGGAGTGAGCAAGATATGGATAGAATCATATGCTCTTAATGACAAGGAGATTAAGGATTATCTTGATGAACAGGAGCAAGAGGATTTTGAACTTTTGACTTCTCTTAATGAGTCAATGGACGTGTTTAAGGATGATTTCAAGAAATATCTCACAGAAGCAGGAGAGGAGTTTAAGGAAGATAAAAAACCAGAACCAAAAAAGCCAAAATTCCTGAAAGAGTTATTTTCTCCTTTTACAGGGATTTTCAAGGGTTTCAAACATATGTCCGGAAAGCAAGAAGGGAAAAAAGAAAAGCCAAAATGGACAATGGAGCAGGACAAGAAAAAAGCAGAAGGGACTGCAGGAACTTTATGTCTTGTTTTATATGATGTTTTCAAGAAGTCTCACCAGATGCTTGCGTGGTGATTGGGTGTTTGGGAGAAGTTGTTAATGAAAAAAGAAGGTTAGCAGCAAGATATGAAAGTTATCAGTAAAGCAGGAAGATTTTATTGACAAGGCGAGGAATTATCTGCAAGATGAGAGAGTTATCATTGAGTCCTTAATGAGGTTAGGTTATAATGGTGTCTTGGGAAGAATTTAAGAAGGAACTTGAAGAGTTTCCTGTTGAAGACAGACTCGTGTACTTAAAGGAACTGCTTGAAAAACTCAAGGGAAAAAAAGGAAAAAACAATGAATTTGCTGAAAAGATAAAAAAAGAAATTGGAATTCTTGAAAAAGAACTCAGCAAGGACAGGTCGTGGCAGGCAGGTGGTGAGGTTGTTTTTGGCTCTAAGCTGCAGGTTAAAGATGATGAAAAAGAACGAAGACAGGATGTTGTGAGTAGAGAGAGGATTGATAGGGGTGGCAGGGAAGAGAGCTTGGAAGATATTGCAGGAACATCTCCTGTGATGGTTAAAGCTGAAACTGCTGGTGATGAAGGGCTTGCAAAATATGTTGGTGGTGGGGGAGGTTATATGGATTTTGACAGGGGGTATAAAAAAATTGATGCTGGTGTGAGTGAAAAAGAGATGAGGGAGAGAGTTGAAAAAGGTGTTGTAGACTATGCACCAAAAACACAGGTGCAGCAGCAGATGGACAAGATGAGTGAGGAATCAATGTTAAATGCTGGTGGAGATGTGGGAATGTCTGGCAGCGAAAAGATTATAAAAGAAACAGAGAAATATAAAAGAGGAAAGAAGGAAAAGGAGTATTGATGATAGGTTGGATAAGAGTTGGAGAGATGTCTTGATGGAAGTTGAGGATAGGAAATTGAGAGAAAAGATTGAGAGAAGAAAGAGGGATGTTGATAATAAAAATGTGGGTGAGGGAAGGGGATGTGTTAGAGGTAGAAAATGAGGTTTGATAATGATTATTGGCACGCATTGGACAAGCAGACTGCTGAGAGAATAGATGTCAGCCCGAGGTATATTGGCCGTTCTACTTCTCCTATGGCTGACCAGGTTGAAGGTTTGAAGACGAGGATTTTTCAGGGTGCAACTCATGTTGAGCTTGGATTTTGGGGAACTGGAAAAGGAAGCAAGCAGCAAGGGAGTACAACACCTGAGATGTATGGGAAAGAACAAAGAGAAGCCCTGCGGCAGATGGCAAAAATAAATGACCTTACTCTTTCTGTTCATTCTGCTCCTAATATCGGAGCAGTGTCTGGTATGACAGAACAAGGTTTTAGTGATGAGGCACAGGAAAGAAGCCTGAATGAAATTAAGAGAACAGTTGATTTTGCTGCGGATGTTACTGGTGGCGGACCTGTTGTTGTGCATCTTCAAAGAGAATTTCCAAAACCAATATTTGAGAGAGAGGGTTTTGAAGCTTATAAGGAGGAGGGGGAAAAAGCGCCAATTTATCTTGTTAATGAGGACACAGGACAGATGTCGCCATTGAGAAGAGACCAGAAAATCTCTGTTGTTGATGAAGATGAGACAAAAAAACACGGAGAACTCAGGTTCAAGGAAAGGAAGTTTGAGGATTTTGTAAACGAATTTGACCAATTTCCAGATGCCAAGAAAGAGGAGTATAATAACAGCCCTGGGAAATATTTTTACCAGACCTTCATGGAAAAAGAGATAAAAACAATGGAAGGTGAGAGTGAAAAGTTTTTTCATCAGGCACAAAAAGCACAAAAATCAAGAGAGAATTTTGAGAAGATGATTGATGGGTATGATAGACACATTAAAGAATCTGGAGACAAAGAAGCTGCAAAGAGAATTTATGCTGATTCCATTGTTGGTCAGCTTTCTGATTCAGGGGTTCTTCCTAAAGACCTGAAATACAGGGACCCAGAAGCATACAAGCAAATTATGGAAAATCCAAAATCATTTTTTGCAGAGAACATAAAAGAGGCAAAAAGAGAAGAGAAGTATTGGAAAGAATCTGCAGAAGGTTATGGGATGAGGGCAGAATCCATTAAAAAAGACATGTCTCATCTTAAACCTCTTGAAGAAGTTGGTGTTAATAGGACTTCCCAGGGAATTGCCAGGGCAGCAATGTATGCTTATGAAAAAGAAAAGAAAATGGGTCTTGACAAACCCCTGTTCATTGCTCCTGAAAATATTTTTCCTGAGATGGGGTATGGTGCTCATCCTGAAGAGCTGAAAGAAGTGGTCCTGAAATCAAGAAGGGAGATGGTTAACAAGCTTCTTCAGGAGAAAAAAAGCATGTCCAGGGAGCAGGCAGAGAAAATAGCAAAAGAGCACATAAAAGCAACTTTTGACATTGGCCACGCATATACCTGGAAGAAATTCTTTGATGAGAAAAAAGCTGGAAAGAATTTTAATACCTGGCTGAAGGACCAGGTTAATGAATTGAATGAGAAAGAAATCATTGGACATGTTCATCTTAGTGATAATTTTGGGTATTATGATGAGGAGCTTCCTGTTGGTGAAGGAACTGCTCCTGTCAAGGAATTTGTGAAGCAGATGAGGGAAGAGGGCTACAAGGACAAGATGGTTGTGGAGTCTCCGGAAGACCTGGCGCTTTATCCTGCCTGGAAGACACTGAGTTCCCCTATTTACAGGATAAATGGAGCCACATCAACGTGGACAGAAATACAAGGAAGTTATTTTGGCAGAACTGCTTCCCCAACTTATATTGTCGGCGAAGGTGTGAGGCCTTCTGAAGACTGGACATTTTGGAGTGGAATTCCGCTTGAGTGAGGGGGTTGTGCTTACAAACAAGAAGCCAGCACAAATTATCTTTCTAATAACCATTTTAATTTTTTCAGTTCGCCTGTATCAACATCATATTTCTTTTCAATAAAAACACCTTTAAATCCATCCATAAAGTTTTTGTCTTCTAATAAGGACAGGAATCTTTTTATGTTTTTTTTAACTATTGACTTCTTTCCTTTCCATACAAATTTTCTTATCAAGTCAAGGTTCATATTCTTGCCTAGAGCAGCAATATCCCTGAAATCAGTCAGCCGCCCCGAGTGTAGTTTTAAAATTATCAACATTTCCTTTTTCGGAATCCTGACTACAATTTCCTTTTCAAGCCCGATAATATTTCTTTTTTCCGAATTTTCCTTTAACTGCTCAAAACTAAATGATGCGTCCGTAGTTCTTGAACCGACCCCTCCAATAAACAAGTCAATACTCACAGGAAGTTTGTTCTTAACTTCATATCTGATGAATTCCGGAGCATAAATATGGTCTAACTTTCTCATTATGGTCCTTCTGAGTCCTTTTTTTGATAAGAGAGACATAAACTTTTCTTTATCACTTTCCTTAATGACAATATCGAGATCTACTGAAAACCTATGCTTAAATGCTGAAACAGCATAACCCCCAATCACAATAAAATACAGTCCTGCGTCTAGAAATTCCTGCATAATTTTAAAGATGGTATTTTCCCGATTGATATACTGCTCAAACATTTGTTAATGCCTCCTTATAACCCACATTAATCTTTTTGTTGTATCCTTCTTTTATCATTTCCAATGCAGGTTCAAAATTATACTTATTTTCCTGCATAAAAGCAATAGTTTCCTTTAAACAATCTACTGGAATGGCATCGCAATGTTCCATCTCAAAATCATCCAAATAAGTAACATTATAAAATATTCCTTTCTTTTTATTTATTTCAAAATTCAATTTTTTATGATAGAATTCAAATAATCCCTTATCTCTTTTTTTGATTTTAATAAAGATTGGATAAAATTGTTTATAACGACCAATATTATATCCCCCCTTAGTCCAGATAAAGACAGCATCTGTTTTTGTGAAGGAGTATCTAATGCCAAACAATTCCAAGACCGCATAATGAAATCCGATGTCTTTTCCAAAGGATTGGTTTATATATCTCAATGTTTTCTTGTAAAATGAATTTTTTTTATTTAAATAAACTTTCATCCTTGTTAATCTGAAAACATTTATTTTTGCCAATTCCTTTACCCATTTATATGTCCACCCATAACTCAAACCAGTCCTGTGGGAGATTGAATTTATGGAATCTTCTTCTCTTGCTGTTATCAAGATTTTCAATACATGTGGATTGATTAAACTTATTTCCATACTTATCACTATACTGATAAGTTTATATACTTTTCGTTTTTGAAAGAGATGGATGTTTTGTTGTTGGTTGGTGGTCGTTAGTGAAGTAATCTTTTTTTGCCGATAATGTTCAAAACTTTTTTGTAGCTTGTATTCTGTGATTGAGAGGGGTATAATCCCTTTTTTGGATTGTTTTTCGTAGAATTTATTGGTTTGCGTTTCGCGGTTAGGGTGGTTTGTGTTTGACAGGTTGTTGTGGTGGATGTTTTTGACTGAGTTGTGGTTTGTTGGGGATTTTTGGTTTTTTAAACAAGCTTTAAATATTTTGCTATTTTTTAGTGGTGTATGGGT
>JAHJQH010000001.1 GCA_018819375.1 Nanobdellota archaeon | reverse complement strand
TGGATTTGTTTTTTCCAGAAGAGCTTTTAGTCCTTTTCTGATTCTTGATTTGGTAGGGATTTCTTCTTCTGAATTTATCTTGTCAATCTCATTAAGCACCAACCCATAAAAGTTTTCATTAACCAAGGAAAAAACATCTATGAGGTGACCTTTGTTTTTTACAAAAATATTGTGAAAATCTACAGGTTGGTCATGATCCTCTTCAAACACAGCATAGCTCTTACTGGTTTGCCTGTTTTTATATATGCATATGACCCCAGAGCCCCTGTATTCATTTGTGAGTTGAATCTTGTAGCTCATCTTGTATTTTAATAGCTCCAAAAAACATATAAACCGCGCTGTTAGGAATTAGTTCTATGGCAATTGAGCAATATGACCACAAGAAAGTGGAGGAATGGGTTCTGGAATATTGGAAAGAGAAGAAGATATTTGAGAAACTCGTGAAGAAAAACAAGGGTGGGCCTGTTTGGTCTTTTGTTGACGGCCCTATCACTGCCAATAATCCAATGGGTGTTCATCACGGATTGGGCAGGACTTACAAAGATGTTTATCATAGATTCAGGGCGATGCGGGGCTTTGACATAAGATGGCAGAATGGGTTTGATTGTCAGGGACTTCATGTTGAAGTTGGAGTTGAAAAAAAACTGAAATTTAATTCCAAGAAAGACATTGAGAAATATGGATTGGAAAAATTCTCTAAGATGTGCAGGCAGAGTGTTGAAAAATTCGCTGACATACAGACAAAGCAATCAATAAGACTTGGTCAGTGGATGGATTGGGAGAATTCTTATTACACCATGTCTGACACAAACATAGAATACATCTGGCATTTTTTAAAGAAATGCCACGAGAAAGGGTGGATATACAAGGGAACAAAAGTTCTTCCTTGGTGCACCAGATGCGGGACTTCATCTTCCCAGCACGAAATGAGTGATGAAGGATGGAAAGAACTGACTCATCCTGCGGTTTATGTCAGGGCAGAACTAAAGGGAAAAGGCAAGGAAGAACTAAAAGGAAAAGACAAGGAATATCTGCTGATATGGACAACAACTGAATGGACATTAAGCAGTAATGTTGCTGCTGCTGTTAATCCTGAGTTAATTTATGTGAAGGTGCAAAAAGGAAAGGAAAAATACTATCTGTCTGAAGCCACGGTGAAAAAATTAGGTGCTGGCGTGAAAGTGCTGGAGAAAGTAGCTGGAAAAAAACTTGTTGGATTGGAGTATAAATCCCTTTATCCTGATTTCGATGTTCAAAAAGGCATAAAACACAAGGTTGTCGGATGGAAGGATGTTAGTGAAGAAGAAGGAACAGGAATTGTTCATATCGCACCAACCTGCGGAGAGGAAGATTATGAACTTGCGTCTGAAAAAAAACTGCCCTTGATCGAGCCTGCACTTGATGAAGACGGGGTGTATAACAAGGGATATGGCTGGCTCACAGGCAAGAATGTTTTTGAGACCAAGAAAAAGATTATTGAAGACCTGGAAAAAAGAGGATTGCTGTTCAAGAAGGAAATGTATTCTCACCGGTATCCTGTCTGCTGGAGATGTGGAGAAGAACTTGTTTTCAGGATAGGCTCGGAATGGTTCATCTCCTGCAGTGAGATAAAGGATAGTATGAAAGCAGCTGCAAAAAAAGTGAGATGGATTCCTGAACACACTGGGAAACTGATGCAGGACTGGCTTGATAATATGGGTGACTGGAATATTTCAAGAAAAAGATATTGGGGGCTGCCGCTGATGTTTTTTGAGTGCAGCTGCGGGCATACAGAAGTTGTCGGCTCATTAAAAGAACTTAAGAAAAAAGCCGTGAATCCAAAAGATGTTGACAATCTCCCTGAACTGCACAGGCCCTGGATTGATAAGATAAAAATAAAATGCCCAAAATGCAAAAAGCAGGTTTCAAGAATCAGTGAAGTTGGTGACTGCTGGCTTGATGCAGGCATAGTGCCATTTTCCACCTTGAAATATCTTGAAGATAAGAAATACTGGAAAAAATGGTTCCCTGCTGAACTTGTGACTGAAATGAGGGCGCAGGTGAGATTGTGGTTTTATTCCATGTTGTTCATGTCTGTCACACTTGAGGGAAAATCGCCGTATGAAAGTGTGTTTGCTTATGAAGTTGTCAATGATGAGAATGGAGAGCCAATGCACAAGTCAAAAGGCAATGCCATCTGGTTTGATGACGCAGTTGAAAAGATGGGTGTTGACATCATGAGATGGATTTACACTTCTCAAAATCCAGGTATTGCCCTGAAATTTGGCTATGGCCCTGCAAAAGATGCTGAGAAAGAGATAAAAGTCATATGGAACCTTGGAAATTATGTGCAGCTTTTTTGTAAAAACAGGGGAAACAAATATTCTTCGAGAGAACTGGATAAATGGATATTATCAAGAATGGAAAGCGTGAAAAGTGACACTGCGGATTATATTGAGAGATTAAGGCCTGACAAGGCAATTGCAGAAATAAGAAATTTCCTTATTAATGACTTGTCAAGAACTTACGGGCAGATGACAAGGGGGGAGCTTGATGACAGCGGAGTTCAGAAGGTTTTATATGACTGCTTTGTGGATGGCATAAAGATGCTGGGGGTTTTCCTTCCTTTTTTCACAGAGAAACTTTACCTTGAACTTGAAGGGGAAAAAGAATCCTTATTTTTGGATGAATGGCCAAAACCAGATTCAAAAAAGATAAACAAGAAGCTTGAAGAAGAAATGGAAACAGCAAAAGAAGTGATACAAAATATTCTCGCTGAGAGGGAAAGAGCAAAAATTGGAGTGAGATGGCCTTTGGCAAAAGCATTAGTGCATTGCGAAGGTGAATTAAGCGAAGGACTTATTGAAGTTATCAAGAAACAGACAAATGTCAAGAAAATCAAATTAGAAAAAGCAGAGATGGGGAAGAAAGAAGTTGAACTAAATACTTCCCTTACGCCAGAACTTGAGAAGGAAGGATTTACGAGGGAAGTTATAAGGAAAGTTCAGGATTTAAGGAAAAAAGCAGGACTTCAGAAAGAGCAGAAAATTTTACTTGAACTCAAGACTCCTGTTGAGATTGATGAATTAATGATAAGGGGGGTGGTTGGTGCAAAAGACCTCAGAAAAGTTAAAAAATTTGAAAAAGCAGAGCACAAGGAAAAATTCACCATCCGCACTAAGGAGTTTGAGATTGGGTTTGTTGTTGTGT
>JAHJQH010000089.1 GCA_018819375.1 Nanobdellota archaeon | reverse complement strand
TAGAAATAAAATCTCATTTAAAAGACTCCAGACTAACAAAGTCTTTTGCGAGCTTCTTAGAAAAGTATAACCCCAAAATTGGATATATGCTTTCTAAGGATTACGAAGACAGGAGGAGAATAAAAAATACCATCATCAATTTTATGCCTTTTGTGAGGTTTATAGAGAAACCCCTTAAATAATCACAAAACACTACACGCCCTGACACTGCAGGTTTATTTTACCCCTGCTAAAATTATAAAAATTTAAACAATAGTGGGGTGATATGATTTGTTGGTGGTTGGGGTGATTGGGGAATGATGTGAAGTTTGGAAGGTGTTACAAAAATTGTTACACTTTTGGTGGAAAGTGTTACAAAAATTGTTACACTTTAGAAAGATTTATAAATGGGTGAAGTTTAGTTAAATTATGGAAAGGGAAGATTTGTATTATGTGTTACAAGACCAGCAAAAAGAATTTGAAGAAATAAGCGGACTAATAGACAGGGATATCACCCCCAGCATAATAAAGTTAATCCCTCTTAGGATGCCCTTAATCATAACCGGGATAAGAAGGTGTGGAAAATCCTCTCTCCTTTCAATTTTAAAGACCAAACTTAAAGTTGGGAAGAAAGAGTATATTTATGTGAATTTTAATGATGAGAGGTTAATTAATTTTAAAACTGATGATTTTCAGAAGATAATGGATTATCTTGAAGAGAATGATTATAAAAAAAACACCTTCTTCCTGCTTGACGAAATTCAAGAAGCAACAGGGTGGGAAAAGTGGGTGGATAGAATAAGAAACAAGTATCCAATAATCTTAACTGGTTCCAACTCTAAGCTGCTTAGTAAAGAGATTTCAACAATCTTAACTGGAAGGTCAATAAGCATTAATCTATTACCTTTCAGCTTTAAGGAATTTTTGAGATATAAAAAAGTAGATTATGAACCTTGGGACTTAAAAATTCAGTCAAAAATAAGGCATAATCTTATGAAATTCTTGCAAGAAGGAGGATTTCCACAAAAAGTGATTACAGGCAAAAAGGTAATTCTTCCGG
This sequence comes from Nanobdellota archaeon, assembly GCA_018819375.1. Taxonomy (GTDB): domain Archaea; phylum Nanobdellota; class Nanobdellia; order SCGC-AAA011-G17; family GW2011-AR20; genus JAHJQH01. The sequence continues at coordinate 5,768 of JAHJQH010000089.1, read as the reverse complement.
AACTATACGAAAACATATTATATAGGGATATAATTAAAAGGTTTAATAAGAATATGGTTAAGCCCATAAAAGAAATTTCCTTATTTTTAATTTCAAATATCACATCTGACATAAGCTTCCGCTCTTTATCCAAGATGGCACAGGTAACTAACATTTCTACAATAAAAGAGATAATCCATTCTTTTGAGAGCGCATTTGTTTTTTTCTTTGTGAGTAAGTTTGATTATTCTATTAGAAAACAGAGCCAAAGCCCAAAAAAAGTTTATTGTATCGACAATGGATTTATTACCACATTGGGATTCAAGTTTTCTCATAATAGGGGAAAACTTCTTGAGAATTTGGTTGCAGTTGAACTGAATAATATGAAGAAAGAGTTTTATTATCATAAAAATGAAAAAAAAGAGGAGTGTGATTTTCTGATTAAGGATAAGTTAAGGATAAGTCAAGCAATCCAGGTGTGTTTTGAGTTAAATGAAAAAAACAGGCAAAGGGAGTTGAAAGGGTTGCTTGGTGCTATGAACAAATTTAAGATTAAAGAGGGATTAATACTCACTTATGACCAGAAAGAAGATATTAAAGTCGGGAAAAAAGTTATCAAAGTTCTCCCCATCTCTGAATGGTTACTAAAAGACCCTTAATTTCTACAAACTATTCCCCTTTTAACCTAGGATAGGAGATCATAATATTCTTGCCTTCTTATTATCCTCTTTCTTAATTCTTCTTTCTTCATTGAGCATCACCAAGCTCAATGAAATTTCAAGGGAATTTAAGGGGGTGACAAATGTCTCTTGGGCGCACACTAATGCAACAAAACAGAAAAGCTTAAATAATACTTGTAATAACAATAATTACAGGTGTTACAATTGATAAGATACAGTAACCACGCAAGAAGGCAGATGATTGAAAGGGGGATTTCAGTTAATGAAGTTGAAGAAGCAATAAAAAAAGGAGCAAAAACATTACAAAAACCAAACAAAATACTCTTTCATCATCAGTATTTTATTGTTGTAACAAAAAAAATTAAGACAGATTATTTTGTAATAACAGTTATGTTAAGGTGGTAATTATGGAACTTTTGTGAACACGCAGCGAATAAAAGTCAATTTTTTAGGAGGAAAAATGAGATGTCCGATATGTGAAAAAGGAATATTGAAGAAAGGGAAAATAAAGGAATATATGCACGGGGTTTATTTAGGTGAATTTCCTGCAGAGATATGTTCTTCTTGTAGAGAGTCATTTATGGATTCTAAGACAACCAAAAGAGTGGAAGAAGCAGCAAAGGTAAAAGGCATATGGGGGTTAAGTGCAGTGACAAAAATCACCAAGACAGGAAATTCCTTGGCAGTAAGGATTCCAAAAAAAATTGCAGATTACCTAAAGTGGAAAGAAGGAGAATCTGCTTTCATACACCCGCAGGATCAAAGTTTGGTTATTGAAGCAAGGCCATAAAACCCATAAGACGCGTAGTGTAGAAATGGTGTTTTAGTGTTAATCGGCGATTAGTAGTATCTCAAAAATCATTGCATTTTTCATAGAAATATGTTGGGTTGAGTCTGATTATTAAGTGGTTGTGAGTTGGTGAGATGGTGACTGGAAGTGGTATCTTTTGTTCTGCCCAAAGGTCTTTTTTCTTCTTGCTGCTGAACCTCAGGAGCTCCTTGTTTTTGCTGTCATATATTATCAGGGAATAACACTCCCCGTATAATTGTGAGAAAATTTCCTTTGTTTTTTCAACAAGGGCTGGTTCAAGAGAACGGTCATAATACCATCTTATGATTAAATCCTGAAATGTCCCTGTTTCATAAGGAGTCCTGAGATAATTCAAGAGCGTGATTTTTGAATTCTCAACCTGAACTGTTTGGGCCTTTAATTCTAATTTTTCCTTTGGTGCGATGATTGTGAGGATTCCAAAAACCACAAGAATCAAGAGCAACAACATAAGTGATGCAAAAATCATCAATCCTTCTTCTCCTTTTTTGTTAAACTTCATTTGTTATACCTCATTAACAGGATGTTCATATATGCTGGCACGATTTTGTCTTTTTCTCTTATCAAGACATAGCTACCATCTTTCAGGCAATCCATTGTTTTCTTGTATCTGCACAAAGCCTTGTCTTTTAGAATATCTGAGTTCATCTCCAAGTTAATGATTTCTTGTTGAGCTCCTTGCTTTAGGATGTTGATGCCTATGCCATAATCCTGAGATGAGATGCACGCTTTCAGATTTTCTTCTGTTAGCTTGTTTTCATCAAGGATTCCAGGAGAAGGATTTTCTTCTGAATAAACAAAACATTCTTGGGAATAGAGAAGCTTTTGCTGAACCATTTGAAGAGTTAACTGACCTGTGTCTTCTTTTTTTGATATGTTGAAGAATACCATAAAATAAAGAAATATCAGGACAAGAATAACTATGCTTATCCTGAACATCCATAATATCCATTCTTTTCCCAGGTCAAATTGGGCTTTTTTCATTTATCGTGATTCCCTCGCTCGTTTTTTTAAATAGTATATCTCCCTTGATATCTTTTTGAGAGGTTATGAATTTTTGAGGTGTGAGAAAAGGATATGGTTTTTCCAATATGTCTGTTGGAAGTTTTAATGTAATCTTGTTTTGTTTTATGTTAAATTCACAGCAATCATTGGTGTATGTTACCTGTATGTCTCTTGGTGAAAAAGAAATTGTGTCTATCAGGATTGCCAGGTCTCTTGATTGAAAATCTCTCGTGAATGCTTGTTTTGTTGCATTTGACCTGACAAAACTAGCTGCTGCAAGAAAAATCAGGACTGCGAAGACGAGATAAGCCACCCAGAGAAACTTCTTTTCTATGACCATATCACCTTTTTTATTCATGCTTATGTTAAAGAATTATTGGTTTATAATTGTTATGCTGTCAGAGAATTATAGTATCCCATTATCTTCGGCACATAATTTGCTGTTTCTTCTGGCAAGTTTTTGCAGGTGTCAAAAGTTGCACCGCAATTATTCTTTACTCTACTCGGACCCCAGTTATAAGATGCTAATGCGAGTTCAACATTTCCAAAATCTTTGATTCTATCTGCTAAATATTTTGAACCTGCCATTATGTTTTTTATTGGGTCAAACCTTTCATCTGCTATGATGTTACAGGTTATTTCTTTTCCCCTTACACAATCTCCTTTTTCATATGTAGGAGGGACATATACCCCAAGCTCTATTGCAGTATCAGGCATTAACTGCATTAATCCGACTGCGCCTGCTGTTGAAACTTCATATGGTTGCCCCCATGATTCTTTTATTATGACTGCCTTAATCAGATTGGGGTCTAAACCATATTCCCTTGCTGCTTCGTTTATTGTTTCTTCATATTTGTTTATGTTCTCCAATGCTGATGTAGGCACTTCTGCTGGCTGATATTTTAGTTTTAGTGTTGTCAGGTCTTTTTCCAGTTCTTCTGGGACTTCCACCTTGTCATCATCTGAAGAAAAAGTATTTATGACAATTTCTGCAAAGGTTTTTCCTATTGGAATAAAGGTGATTATGATTATTACTGCAACAACCATTCCGATGAGAAGTATGATGCTCGTTTGTGTCGCAGCCTTTTCCCCTTCGGGCAAAACCCTGGGGAAAAAACAGGGGGCTTTCAGCCCGCTTACAGCCTTTTTGCTGTGCAAAAACCCTGGGGAAAAATTCAGAGGGCTTTTCAGCCCGCTTACAGCTTTTTTGTTTTTTATCATTTTATTTGAAAATATCTGAAAACTTGATGTTTGACAAGGAATCTGATGCTCCGCTTATTAAGTCAGAAAAAGAAGTGAATAACTTGCCAATCTGAGACCTGAATGCCACCACCAATATAATGAGAACAATAACCGCGAGTATTGTGATTATTATGGTATTCATGCTGAGAGACTCAGCCTTTTTGCTGTGCAAAAACCCTGGGGAAAAATTCAGAGGGCTTTTCAGCCCGCTTACAGCCTTTTTGCTGTGCAAAAACCCTGGGGAAAAATTCAGAGGGCTTTTCAGCCCGCTTACAGCCTTTTTGCTGTGCAAAAACCCTGGGGAAAAATTCAGAGGGCTTTTCAGCCCCCTATTAACCTTTTGATTCATTTTTTATCCAGCCCTAATCTGCGGCACAGAACTCTTTCACGCCACCACATATTATGCTAATTGGTGATTCCCAGCAGTGATAGTATCTTGGACTTCCGTCAGGTGTTGTATCTATTTTTCCGTCTTCGTCATTATCTAACCTAAAGGTCTGCCTGCAGTATTTGGAGTTTGTTTTTTCCTGTGGCGTGCCCCTGATTGATGCAACATCGCAGTCACTCTGACACATTGAAGTTGCCGTACTGATGCTGTCTGGTCTTGTTCCAGATATCAACTCCATTAATCTTGCCATTCCTCCTGTGAAAAATGCTGCTACAATAACCAGAACAAGTATTGCGAGTATTGCTATGATAATAACATTCATAGAAAGTTCAGCACCTTTTTTATGTTTAATCATCCTCATTTTTAAGCCTCCTTTAATATTGTTATTATTTTATCTGGTTTATTTAAACTTTGCGATTTCATACTGCACAGGCCTTGGTACCTGGTTGCAGTTTGGAAGTTTCCAAGACCCAGCATAATCCTGAACTTGTTTTTATGATGTTGTGTTTTGTTGGATTTATGCCAAGTTCTTCATCGCTTTTTAACCCATCAAAAACAAATTTCTTTTTTAATAAAATGTAAGGTTCTCCTTGTATCTTGAAGTTTAATCTATCTGTTGGTTGGATTTTCCCGTCTTTGTTAATATAGCAAGTTAGGGTTGTTTTTTCTGCGTGTTTTACATTAAGAGGGGTTTTTCCTTTTATGTTTACCATCTCAATTTCACCCTCTTTTAGGTTGAATTGATAAAAATGATTAAAGGCATTCAGGTTCACAGAACACAGGCAATCTGTTTTTGTCAGTGTTGTTTCACATTGCTTTATTTTTTCTATTATTGTGTCAAAGGATTTTTGAGCAGTATTGTCTGCTTCCACATAGTCTATCACTAATTCTTCTCCGCTCCACATCTTATCAAAAAATTCCCTTCCTGTTTTCAAGATGCTTTGCGGGAGAAACATATAAATCACAAAAAGAGCAACCAAAATTAATGTGATTGAGAGTAGTTTTTCTGCCCACGCCATTCCTTTTGTTTTCATGTTCCAAACCTCACTATGTTTTTTAGAGTATTAAGCAAAGAAAGACTTTTTTCCTTGAACAAGGTCATCAGAATCAGGAGGATAATGAGAATTCCAACAACAAGGAGTATCTCTGATATTTGTTTCCAGCCAAAATCCCCTTTTTTGTTCATAGTGTTTTAAGGGGGTGTTTCGTATTTAAATATTGTGGGAAGCAAAATAAATAGGTTTAAATAATTTTCGCGTGTGATTACCACTATGAAGTTAAAAAAATCACTGATACTGCCTGTAGCTTTTTGTGGCTTAGTTGGATTAGGCAGCAGGGCAAGTGGGCAGCAAACTAATGAATTGTTTAAGGAATTTCCCAGGGTTTTTTATGACAGAAAAAGTAATGAACCTAGTTTTTATAATGCTATGGAGAAAATCCACAAAGAAGGGAAACAAGCAGGTTTGTTTAATCCAATGAGAAGTAAATTAATGAAATCAGAACATTTTAAGATAATCGCAGATGAAGTAACACAAGGGTTTTATGCTTATTTTTGGGATTGTAAGGGTGTTGTTGATAGTGTGGGAAGATATATGGGGTTGGACATATCCACTGGCGAGGAATCTCCTGTGCCACAGATTTTTTC
>JAHJQH010000017.1 GCA_018819375.1 Nanobdellota archaeon | reverse complement strand
TTCATCTGTCTGGAATCACTTAGAACTCTTTTTTGGGTTTGTTGACCTTAATTGATGGTTATCATAAGAATCACAACTTTTATAAATGTTATTTTTGTTTTTATTCTTATGGAGGGGGACAAAAAAGTTGTTACGGCTGGAAGTCTTAAAGTTGGTAGTTATGTTATTCTTGACGGAAAGGCTTGCGTTGTTAAGAGTCTGCAAGTCTCTAAAACAGGGAAGCATGGACATGCCAAATGCAGGATTGAAGCTATTTGCCTGACTGACGGACAGAAGATAATTCAGGTGTTCCCCGGAACTGATAAGGTTGATGTACCAATCATTGAGAAAAAGACTGCCCAAATCCTTTCTGTTGTCGGAGATGTGGCAAATGTGATGGACCTTGAAAGCTACGAGACTTTTGACCTGAAAATTCCACAGGAATTGAAGGATAAAATTGTTGAAGGCGGACAGGTGATTTATTGGATTGTAATTGGTGAAAGAATCATGAAACAATCCAAGTGAGGCTAAATGGCAAAATTCCCAGAAGCACAGGCAAGATTGTACAAGAATGTTTTTGTATGCAAGAAGTGTAAATCCAAGATTAGAGCTCTTCCCCTGAAAGTTTTGAGGGGCAGGATAAAATGCAGAAAATGCAATTCCAAGGCCTTGAGGCCTGTAAGAAAAAAATAGGTGTTAAATGAATATTGATATTTTATCTGCTGTAGTGTTTTACTCCTTGTTATTCTTATTTTATGCTAAATACAAAAAAAGGTTTGTTACACAAGGAAAAATATTTGTTTTATATAAAACAAAGTTTGGACTTAAACTGATGGACAGGTTCTCCAAAGTATGTCCGCGAATAGCTAAGTTTTTTGGAGATGTGGGAATTCTTGTTGGTTTTGCCGGGATGGCCACCATGTTTTATATTTTGCTTAAAGGAACTTATAATCTTATTTTTGTTCCTAAAACAGTACCTATCGTCAGCCCTGTCCTTCCTGGAATTCAAATTCCTGGATTGCCTGCTCTTAGTTTTTGGCACTGGATTATTTCCATATTTGTTGTTGCCCTTGTTCACGAATTTTCTCACGGAATTTATGCAAGATTATCTAATGTGAAAATCAAGAGTTCTGGTTTTGCTTTTTTAGGTCCTATTCTCGCAGCTTTTGTAGAACCTGATGAAAACCAACTTAATAAGAAGAAGAAAAGAGAACAACTGAGACTTTTTGCTGCTGGTCCTTTTGGGAACATTGTCTTGTTCCTCGTTGTTTTCCTTGTTGCTGGGTTCATTGTTAACCCCCTTGTTGCTTCTAGCATGGAATACCAAGGTGTCAAGGTCATTTCCATAGAAGCTGACTCTCCTGTTTCAGAGACGAACATAGCTGTTGATGATAATATCATTGGTATTAATGATGTTACAATTTCTAATCTCGATGATTTTTTGAATGCTACCCAGAACTTAAAGCCCGGTGATAATGTTCTTGTAAAAACTGGAAGAGAAGATTATACTCTTGAGTTAACTGCTCGTCCAGATGATTCAAACAGGGGGTATATGGGAGTTTCTGTCACACCAATTTCTGTTGGGTTCAAACCAGATTATGTTGATAAGTATGGGAATGGTCTTTTGTCTTTTTTCCTGTGGTTTTCCAAACTGCTATTTTGGATATATGTGATAAGTTTTGGCATTGGCCTGTTTAACCTTTTGCCCCTCGGCCCTATTGACGGCGGGAGGATGTTCCATACTGCCTTGTTGTTTTTTACCAAGAATGAAAAAAAGGCCAAACATATATGGGGTATTGTTAGTTTTATTTGCCTTGCCTTAATTGTCATCAATCTCTTACCTTACATCCTGAAAGTTTTAATTTCTATCTTTAATTTATTTGTGTGACTAATGAAAATCTTTTTATAGCCAACTAATTTGTTATCTTACTGTATGTATCTGGATATTCATGCGCACTTGGATTTGTGTGGGGATGTGGAGAGTATGATGAAGAGAGCGAGAGATGTTCTTGTCGTTACTAATGGTCTTGGTACTGAAAGCAACAGGAAATGCCTGGATATTGCGGGCAAATACGGGAATGTGCTTGTTGCTCTTGGTTTATACCCTTCTGAACTTTTGAAGATGGACGGCGGGGATATCTCCAGAGAAATTGAGTTTATCTCTGAAAACAAGGATAGAATCATCGGCATTGGGGAGGTTGGTTTGGATTTTTCTTATGAGGGTCATTCAAAACAGACTGCTGTTTTCAAAAAAATGATTGATTTGAGTTTTGACTTAGATGTTCCTCTTATTGTCCATTCAAGAAAAGCAGAGAAAGATGTTCTAAACATTTTAGAAAAGAAAGGTGCCAAGAAAGTTGTCCTGCATTGTTTCAATGGAAACTTCAAACTTGTTTCTAAAATAGTTGATAATGGCTGGATGCTTAGCATCCCACTCATTATTTTTAGAAGCAAACACTTCCAAGGCATTGCTGAAAATGTTCCGGTCAATAACATTCTTACTGAAACTGATTCACCTTATCTTGGACGTGATGGAGAAAACGAGCCCGCGAATGTTAAACTTATCGTCGAGAAAATAGCTTTTATCAAAAAAATGAACAAGAAAATTGTTGAGAAAAGAATTTTCAGCAACTTTGAAAGATTTTTTGGAAAGAAATTTGTTTTTGATTCCGAATCTGAAAAATAGAAAAGTATTTAAAGAAGTTAACTAATGTTTTTATTATGAAAAAAGTTTTTGGTGATATGAACCTTAAAAATTTCTCTTCAAATGTTAGTTTCTCAGACAATTTTATACTCTCTAAACTTAATCTTAATTGGGGAGAAAGAGGTGAATAAATATGGTGAAAAGAAAAAAAGCAACTAAAAAGAAAGCAACTAAAAAGAAAGCAACAAAAAAGAAAGTGACTAAAAAGAAAGCAACAAAGAAGAAAGCTAAGAAAAGAAAGAGATAAACATCTTTTTTCTTTTCTAACTTCCTTTTTGAGTTAGCTTTATATACACTTTCTTTTATTCTTTTTTTATGATAGACGGAGTTAGAAAAAAAATTTTACAAAAGCAGGGTTATAAGGTTGTTGGAAATCATTCTGCAATCAAAATTTGTTTATGGTGCAAGAAGGCTGTTCGTGGAGAGGATTTTTGTTATAAACATACTTTTTATGGAATAAGAAGCTGGAGATGTATTCAAGCAAGTGTTTCCGTGGATGTGTGCAATCAGAAGTGTGTTTGGTGCTGGAGAGATATTGATACTAATGGCTTGAAATATGATGTGGTTGATGAGCCGTCGGAGATATTAGATGGTTTTGTGAGAGAACAAAGAAAGGCATTGGAGGGATATCACGGTTATGGTGGTGTTGACGTGGAGAAACTGAAAGAAACCACGGAACCAAAGCATGTTGCGTTGAGCCTGACTGGAGAAACGTGCATGTACCCTAAACTGCCTGAAATGATTGAAGAGATTCGCCGACGAGGGATGACTAGTTTTGTTGTTACCAATGGCACGGTTCCGTCTATGGTAAAGAAGCTTGTACAAGTTAAACCGACCCAATTTTATATTACTCTTCCTGCACCTAATGAGAAAACTTATACTGAAGTTTGTAATCCGTTGATTGAGGATGGGTGGGGGAGAATCATGAAAAGTTTGGAAATGCTTGACAGGTTTGAGAGGGGTACTGTCAGATTGACTCTTGTTAAGGGTCTTAATATGATTGATGCTGATGATTATGTTAGGGTCTTGAAGAATGTTGACTTTAAATTCCTGGAATTGAAAGCTGCGATGCCTGTTGGTTATGCCCGTTACAGAATGGATTACAAACAAATGCCTACCCACGCAGAGATAAGAAAGTTTTCTGAAAAAGTTGCGAAGAAAGGAGGATTTAAGATTATTGACGAGAAAGAGAACAGCAGGGTTGTTCTTTTGATGAGAGAAGACTTTGACGGTAGAATAATGAAATTCATGGATTGAAAGTTTTATATACATGTGTTAACTTACTTGTTTTATGGAAAGAGGCGAATGGAGTTTAATATTGCTGTTAGCGGGATGCTTGTTTTTTATTTCTGGCTGCATAGAGCCTGTTGATTATGAGTCTGCTCCTCGTTTTAATGTTGATGGTGGTGTGAATGAATTTGTGAATGAGACAATGCAAGGGGTTAACGAGACTGTTGTGGGTTTAAATGAGAATGTGTTGAATGAATCTGCAGATGTTAATGCAATTTTAGACACCAATCAGACACCTGATGCTGGATTGAATGAAACCCTTAATGAAACGATTCCTGAAAAAGAGAGTATTGTTTATGGAGCGGCAGTTTCCAAATCCAATAATACTTATGTGTTCAAGATAAATGACCAAGTTGTTTTATCTAACAAAATCATAAGAGTTGAGAAGATATGGGCTGATTCTGTCCTGGTTTTCGTGAATAATACTTCTGCAAATGACACTTATGAGGATAGAGAAAAAATTCCCTTTCTTGGAGGAACAAGAATGGCTGGATTTAACATCACTCTTACTGAAATATTTTATGACAACTTTATTAGTGGAAGACTTGCGTATTTGAGGATTGTTTGAAGTTCGAAAATTGTTTGAGGTTCGCAAGATTTATATTCTTGTGAGAATGAGATTATATGATGAAAGTGCTTTTTGTTTGTAATCAAGGGGAGAACAGGAGCAGGACTGCAAAAGAATTGTTTAAAGACAGATTTGAAACCAGCTCTGCTGGCTTGTACAGCGAGAAGCCCATTACTGAAAGGAAATTAAACTGGGCCGATGTTATTGTTGTGATGGAAGATGCACAAAGAAGTGAGATTGCTAAACGATTTCCTGAGCAGTATCTTAAAAAAAAGATTTTGTCTTTGGATATTCCTGATGTTTTTAATTATAATAATCCCAAGCTTAAACATTTGCTTAAGTTGAAGATTCCTAAATTACTTTAACCACCCCTCAAACTTCTTTATTGCTTTCTTTTTTGACCTAAGAATTTTTGTTTCTGCTATTGATAATTCCGGCATTCTTCTTGTCACTTTGTATTTTCTGCCTGCGTGATTTTCTATTTTTTGCCTGCGTGATTTTCTATTTCCATAATTGAAACTTCCCATCTTTTTGTAAAATGCTTCTTAGTTTTTTTCACTTAAATCTTCCAAATATCCAATCATAAAACCTTGTTCTTCTGGTGTGATACTGTCGTCTTCTATTGGTTCCTTGCTTGTTTTTTTTGAGTATATATTCATCTTAATCACTTAGTCCTTCTATATACTTTTTTATATTGAAGGTTCTTTTTTCATATTCATCTGTTCCAAGACTTCTTAACTGGCTGCTGAAAATTTCACTTATTTGATTTATTGTCATCTTAGACTCTCCTCATTTTTCAGGGATTGTCTTGTTATGCTGTTGATGAAGAGCCAGTACTCCATTTCTGAGACAAGTCTTGCATACCCCTGCCACGAAATATATTGTTTTTTTCTGAAGATGTTCATTTTGTGCTGCACCTCCTGTTTTATATTAGAAATTCAGACTTGCTTATAAGGGCTGGGCGGGAGGTTGTCTGTTAGACCATTGAGGCGGGAAATATATTTTAGAAATCATTTAAGGTTTTGGCAGTGTTGTAATGCACTGTAGAGGTTTTTCCTGAAACTCCAAGAAATTCTTCCTTTATGTCAATAAGATTTGCTTGCTTTAATTTTTCCAGCTTTCTCCTTAAGGTTTTATAAGAAACTATTTTCTGGGTTTGGTTATAGATATCGTGAATATCTTTTGTTGATTTTCCTGTATTTTGCTTTATTATGCTTAACAAACTGCTTATATCTGGGTCCAAGTTGTTTGCTGGTATTCTCTTGTAATCCTTGAGTTTCTGCATTGCCTGGTTTATGTGTTCTTGGGTTATTTCTTTTGATGAACGGGATTCTGCTATTTCTGCTGATTCTTTCAGAAGATAAAGTCCTGTCCTCATATCCTGAAGTTCAAATGTTTTTTTTGCTATTTGTTTTAATATGTTTTCCTGGAACAGGTCTTGCACAAATGCATACCCAATCCTTTGCTTCAGGATTTCGTAAGTTTCCTTTTCAGTGTATGGCTTGAATTCCAGGTCTTCTGGAAGAAGCCTTGATTTTATCCTGTTATCTACTGCGGTTAGCCAATCCTTGTTGTTGGTTATTAATATTATGGTTTTTCTGTAGATATCTTCAAGAAGATGATAAAGAATGTGGTGCTCTTCTTTTTTTAGCTTGTCTATTTCATCTAAACAGAGAACGAGTGATTTCTTGTTTATTGCTGGTGTGATTGCTTTTATTAGTTCGTCTGTTGAGCGGTCTGCAGTAAACTTGTAGTTTATGTGATTGCAAATTTCCAGAGTTATCTTATGGGCGGTATTTGATTTCCACACGTTTATGTAAATGGGAATTATCTCTTCTGTTTTTTCTTCTAATTCTTTTAGAACATGCCTGCAGGAAACGGTTTTTCCTATTCCTGGCTGACCAAATGCAAAGATGTTTCTTCCATTTCTTTTTTGGAAGAGGGGCTTGATACAGGAAGCAATGAAGTTTTGGTGATTTTCCCTGAATGGAACCAGTTTTGGCTGATAATCAAAATCAAGAACTTCTGGATTCAGGAAAAGGGATTCGCTGTCTTTTAGCATATTGTCAAATAATGGCATAGGTTAGTAGAAAGAGGTGATTTTTAAATAGTTTATGTTTTTGTTTGGGGTTGGGATTGGTAATTGTGCGATTGTTTTTTGTAGTGTAGGATTGCGTTTGACTGGGTTTTTGGTCGTTAGTGAAGTAATCTTTTTTTGAAGTGTAGGATTGCGTTATATGATTTTTTATCTGTGCTTGACAGATCGGTTGATTTGTTTTTCAATCGTGGTTTAAATCTCTTCCACGCC
>JAHJQH010000016.1 GCA_018819375.1 Nanobdellota archaeon | reverse complement strand
GTTGCAGACGAGAAAAAGATAGACGAGAAATTTGAAGAGCAAGACGAGGCAATCTCAAACCTCGTCAATGACATCAGCAACATCCTGAAAATAGTCAAGGACAAGACAAAAGCATACATCTACACCATACCCAAGGAAAAAGAGTTCTTTGAGCAGGAAATAAAAACAATAAAAGAAAAAACCAGATTAGAAATACAAATCTTCGCAACTAATGACCCAAAAAAACACGACCCACAAAACAAGGCAAAAAAAGCAAAGCCTGGAAAGCCTGCTATCCTACTGGAATAAAACTATTTCTTTTTCTTCTTCACTGCTTTTTTCCTGATTGCTTTTGCTGCAGGTTTTGCAACAGGCTTGGCGCTTGTGGATTTCTTTTTATTCCTGAAGAAAATCATATAGACCATTGGAAGTATGCCTACAGTATTAAAAATTACCATAACCACAGCCCACGCAACGTGCTTTCTTTTTGCTGCATTGCCAATGCCTATTGCCTTCCATACCAAATCCCAGATGCCCACGAGAATCATCCATCCTGTGAATTGAACACCCATCATCATTTCCACCTCCTTTTTTAAAGATAATTATAATTATTTCTTTCCAGTAGAACCGATGATTCCTTTCTTTTTAAGTTTTTGGCTCTTTAACTGAAATCCGCTCTTGGAAGCACCGACAACATCTATATAGTGTTTGTCAAGTTTTGTGTGCTCAAGGACTTTTTTCTTTTCTATCTCTTCCTTTTCTTCACCACTTTTTTCTTCTAACTTGTTTTCTTCTTTTGGTTTCTCCTCTGTTTTTCCTCTCAACCTCTCCAGAAATTTCTTCTTTTTTGGCTCTTTTTTCTCTTCAGGAGCACCAATGATTTCTACTCTGACAATTTCTACCCCTTTCTTATTTTTAATATCAACACTCTCTTTCACAGCTTTAACATTGAGTTTCAATGGAGGATTCTTTTTTCCCCGCTCCCAGAGTTTCATATTCAGATATTTTCCAATCACAACTTTCTCACATTTCATATGCTTGGCTATAAAAGCTCTTAACACTTTCACCGCTTTCTGGGTTCTCTTGTACCTAGGAACTTTCTCAACGTTCTTTCTTAAAGAAATGTTAAAAATCCTCTCTTCACCAATCTTTGTTCTTACCATCTTTAAGCCTTTGTCTTGGTTCTTCTCCAGCTTCTCTTAACAGTAGTATGCCTTCCTGGATGAACTCTCCTGTTGCTTCCATATATTTTTGGGACTGTCCAGAAAGGAGCCCATCTTGTCTGCCTTCCTCTTTTTGCCAGTCTCAATTTCTTTGCTAGTGAAATAAACCTTGACATCTTATTTTACTTCCTTGCTTAATTTATCAAGAAAACTTTTTCCAGTTGCAGTTATGGCTCTTCCTTTATGAACGCCTTTTTCAGTTTGATTTATTAAACCCACCTGCTCAAGTTGTTGGAGTATGGTCCTGATTACTTTTCCAGAACCTTTTCTGAATTTTTCAGGTCTTGCCCCTCTGTGTTTTTTTGAGCCATACTTGACTCTTAAGCTGTTTGTTCCAATTGGGCCTTGGAGGTAAACAGTCCTTAGTATTGCTACAGCTCTTTTATACCACCAGTCCAGGTCTTCTGGAGGCCGCTCCTTGTTAACCCCTGTTTTTACATATTTCGCCCATTCAGGCATTTTTATCATGCCAGCTATCTTAACCGCTGCCTTGTCAATCAATTTTCCAGCATCCACATCATAAACTGTTACCATCTTGATATCATATCCTAATACCAGAATAAAAAGAACACTTTAAAAAGGTTTCTTTGAAATTCAACATCCTTTAAACAAAGAACACCTTAAAACTAAAACCCAAACCTTTATATAAGAGTAATCCTCCAGTATGTAATAAGGTGGTATAAATGGAATTTAAGAAAGTAACAATAAGCTTACCAAAAGCATTATATGATGAAAGTATGGGTCTAGTTAACAAGGGAATGTTCTCTAATTTCAGTGATTTGGTCAGAAGCGGGATCAGGGAAGAATTTAAAGAGCTGCAGCCAGTTATTCAGGACTTTGATCAAAGACGTGTTTATAATGACAAAAAATTGATTAAGGGGGTAAAGCAGAGTGTGAGAGAATCTAAGGCAGGGAAACTGGTAGTGTTTAAGAATGAAAAAGAGATGAATAAACATCTAAGAAGGTTATAATGAAGTATAAAACCGCCTTTACCTCTTTCTTTGAAAATCAACTAAAAAAAATAAAAAAGAAAGATCCACCACTCTTTAAAAGATTGACAAAGAAAATAAATGAAATAAGCCAAAACCCCGAGCATTACAAACCATTAAGAAATGTTTTAGCAGGACTTAGAAGAGCACACCTTGACCCCTTTATTATTCTTTTTGAGATATCAGGAGACACAATCATCTTTCACTATGTAAAACACCACGACAAGGCATATTAAGGATTAATTTCACCCGCAACAATAAGGCAACTGCCCAAGTTTTCTGTGATAAGCCACACATTCGCAGCACTTTCCGTGTCTCACACAGTCTGTTTCAGGACAATCGCATTTTTGTTTGTTATGCTCGCACCCAGTCATTTTTGTCTCATCTTTACTTTCCTTTCTGTGACCTTTGTCCTTACTTTTCAACCTTAACAAAAAATCCTGCAGTGTCATAAGGTTGGTTATTTGCCAATACTGTTATTTTATACCCGCCTGCTTTTAAAGGAGCATTCTCAGTAGTAGCAACACCAGCCACAAATCCAGCTTCTTCTCCAATATCCAAATATTCTTCATTACTCGCAAAATCAATATCAACCCTTTCTCCAAAAGGATTACCTGAAGAAGGCTCAACACTTATCTTGAATGTTTTTGGAGAATCATCAAGATTAACTACCCATATCTTAAAGAAACTCTGGTCTCCTTGTTTCACAGGCACGGAATTCTGGACTGTTAATTTCTGGTCGTGTGTTGCAATACTGCTTAACTCATTCTCAACATTTCCAAAAATAACATCTGCTTGATCTCCAAGCCTGTCAAAGATTCCTTTAACAAAAACCAATCCTAAAACAAGAAGAGTAACCCCTATAACAATTACAACAATGGTATTAACAGAAAGCTCCATTGCACCTTTTTTTGATTTTATTATTTTCATTGTATCCTCCTTTTTTTCATAATTTTTCTTTTACGATGATTTCAACAAGACCATCATCCAGTAAGTTTTCCACTGGCGAGATTATAAAACAAAGCTCTTTTTGCATATAAACCTCCCTGTCTTCCCAGCTTTCTCTCTTATTTCCAAACTCCAGTTTCTTTTCCAGAATATTTTCAAATACAAATAATACTTCCTTATCCTCCCCCCAACTGTCGCATCTGCCCCTCTTGATAAAGAGGTCAATCATAACATCACTGTTAATAGAAACTTCTAAACTGGTTTTAGCATCTTTTGCTACTTCAAAATTTTCAAAAGCACCTTCCAGCTCTCGTTGTTCCTTAAAAATAACATAACTGCTTTCCCCAACAACAAATCCAGTATAACTCACATTATGAAAAACAAAAACCCCTATTACAAATAAAACAGCAAGAATCATAAAAAAACGAGCATTTTTTTCTAATTTTTCATAATCCCTTATGATAAATGATTTGATGCTATCTTTGTCTTTCTTTGCCTTTTTCATAATCTATTCCTGTGGTGCTTTATTAATAAACTTTTCGTTAAGTTTAAATATCCCCTTATTCAGAGAATTCATCGTGGGTTGAGAATGCAGGAGTTTTACAAAGGTTAGCGCACCAAGAAGCAAAGCTTCGTAGGTGGCTGTTTGATGAAACTTTACAAAGGTTAGCGCACCAAGAAGCAAAGCTTCGTAGGTGGCTGTTTGATGAAACTTTACAAAGGTTAGCGCACCAAGAAGC
>JAHJQH010000088.1 GCA_018819375.1 Nanobdellota archaeon | reverse complement strand
GTTCAGTGTGAGCTGTGCCCAAGATTTTGTTCTATCAAGGAAAGTGATTTTGGAAGCTGCGGTGTCAGGAAAAACATAAACGGCAAGTTGATGAGCTTGGTTTATGAACAAGCTTGTTCTGCTGGAGCAGACCCAATTGAGAAGAAGCCTTTGTTTCATTTTCTTCCTGGTTCAAAAAGCTTTTCAGTTGCGACTGTTGGCTGCAATTTTCACTGTCTGCACTGCCAGAACTGGGCTATCTCACAGGCAAATCCAGAAGATTATCCGAGTGAGGAGATGAGTGCTGAAGATGTTGTTAACAAGGCAGTTGCTTCTGACTGCCACAGCATAGCTTACACATACACGGAACCCATAATATTTTATGAATGGATGCTTGATACAGCAAGATTCTCAAGGGAAAATGGAATAAAAAATGTCTTGGTCAGTAATGGCTACATAAACCCTGAACCATTGAAAGAGTTGTGCGGGTATTTAGATGCTGCGAATATTGACATAAAAGGAAATGATAGGTTTTACAAAGAGGTTTGTGGTGTTCCCAGCAAAAAACCTGTTTTTGAAAGTTTAAAGATTCTGAAAGAGAATGGCGTGTGGGTGGAAGTTACGTATCTTATTATTCCCACTTATAATGACAACCAGAAGGAAATTGAAGAAGTCTGCAAGTGGGTTAGAGATAATCTTGGGAAAGAAACCCCAATTCATTTTTCAAGATTTTTCCCAATGTATAAACTAACTGAAATTGATGCAACCCCGAGAAAGACACTTGAGATGGCAAAAAAGATTGCAGAAAAGTATCTGGATTATGTTTATGTTGGGAATATTTTTACTAAGGGCGGGGAGGATACTGTATGCCCAAAATGCAGAAAATTCGTGATAAAAAGAAGAGGGTATGATGTTATAGAGAACAAGCTGAAAAAAGGAAAATGCCCCTGTGGGAATATGATTGCCGGGGTTTTCTAAGGTTTTAAGTTCCCTTTCAGGGGATGTATGAACATCTCGTTGTCTGTTTTTAGCCCGAACTCCACGGATTCTCCATTCTTTAATCCAAGTGCCGTACTAACTTGTTTTGGGATTCTCAAGATAAGGTTACTTCTCACTTGATTTAACTTTAACCTGAATCGCTGTTTTTTCATTTTGTTCAAGGTCAATATCCTCTCTGCTTGTTCTGGATTGAGGTATGCTTCTCCACAACTGCCGCATTTCCATCCGTCAATTTTGTAATTATTGAATCTTATCCCCTTAACTGATTCCATTTTTCCGTTGCATTTATAACATTTCATTTTACCACTTAAACCTCCTTTTTTTCTTTTTTGTGAATTTTCCAAAATGAATTATTACCCACACCTCTTCATGGTATGTTTCTTCGTAATCTTTTACTATAACAACATTAAATGTTTTCTTTCCCTTATCTAACCATTTTTCAATTGTTCCCTTTTTTCTCTTTCTTGGTGCATTGTAACCTTCGTCCAATACTTTTAATACAAATACCGAATTTTCTCCAAGTTTTGCTAGTTCCCTTGCTGCTGAAAGTGAATGGATTATCCTTAGGCCTTTATACCTCAAATCTGTCATACTACATCAACCTATGTTATTAACATATGTTAAGGTTTATAAGGGTTTTGCTTACCAAAAATCATCTAAGGTTAGTTTTTTATAACTTTCCTTCTTTCTTTTAATTAGAATGTTCAAAAGAAATCAAGAACAACTCCAACAAGATTTAAGGGTAATAAAGAAGCAGTTTGGGATAGACTTAAAATGGACTGAAATAGAAGCATTATCTTTTTATCCACTCACTTATCCTGGTGAAAACTCAGAGACAAGTACATTGCCCAGTGAAGGAATGTATAGGTTTATGTATGAATATTTCGACCTTTATGCTCTTGAAATAGGGAGGTTTAGGATACCTGAGTTCAGAAAAGGGGGAATGATATACACCAGTAAAGAATATGGTTTAGCCTTTGATAGGGATCCAAGATTTATGGAGTATTGCAGAAGACATATTGAACAATGGAGGGCAGAAAGGGAGTTGATTTAAATATCCCCTTAGATAAGTAACTTATGAATAAATTAATATTGTTAATGATGGTTTTGCTCCTAATCCCAATAGTCAGTGCTGCTCCACAAATAAATGAAATTATGTACAACCCCGAAGGGGATGATTACAGCTATGAGTTTCTGGAGGTGTGGTTTGGTGAGGAGGGGGTTGATGTTGGTGGATGGTATTTTGAAGGTGTGAATTTTGAGTTTGATGATGAGGTGGAGGTTGTTGGTTATGTTGTTATCTCAACTAACTGCACGACTTTTAGTGAGAGATATGGAGCTGGATGTGGATTTGAGTATAAGGGAACACTGAAAAATGATGGGGAGCTGATTTCTTTTTATGATGCTGATGGCGACCTGATTGATTCTGTTGAATACCTCCCTGAATGGGGTGGCTCAAAAAGAGGTTCTCTTGAAAAGCAAGAGAGTGGAAAATGGATTGAGAGTGAGGAGGATTATGGCAGTCCTGGAGAGGAAAATAGTGAAGGTATTAAAGAGCCTGATTTAATTAATGATGATGGCAGTGAAAGTGATGAAGAAGATGAAGTGAGTGACGAAAGTGATGGGGGGAATGAAGACGATTGGTTGAATGATTCCCAAAGGAATGAGCATCAGCTGGTTAAGTCAAGGGAATATGTTTCTCCTGAACCTGTTGTATTAGAAATTGGTAATGGAAAAAATCAGAGTAGTGTTGGTGGGAATGAGATTAAAAAAGAGTTTAATTCTTCAGGAGAGAAGTTAAAGGATTATGGATTGTATATTCTTATTGGAGTCCTGATTTGTTTGTTGATTTATTTTGTTGTGAGAAAAGGGTGAGATGGGAGCGCGGGGACTTTCATTCGACCCTTCTTTTTTGCAAAAAAGAAGCCACCGCAGGTAAGAAAAAAGCAAGATGGCTCATTTCATTCGCTTTTTATTTTCTTGTGAGCAAAGCGAACCACCTGTAGTTTTCTTTTCCTCACGATGCTTTTCTTTTTCTAAAAGAAAAGGTCGATTTTGAACCCCGGACACCATGGTCTTCAGCCATGTGCTCTCCCAGGCTGAGCTACGCTCCCATTGAAACTTTGTAAAGTTTCATCAAACAGCCACCTACGAAGCTTTGCTTCTTGGTGCGCTAACCTTTGTAAAGTTTCATCAAACAGCCACCTACGAAGCTTTGCTTCTTGGTGCGCTAACCTTTGTAAAGTTTCATCAAACAGCCAC